>PXQH01000009.1:0-32579 GCA_003022125.1 Cyanobacteria bacterium QS_8_64_29
AAGTCCGCCGACAGGATGGAAGGTGCAATAGCAAAGTTTTTTTGTGAGTTTGCCCGTGTCATAGCGGTTCGATATTCCGATAAGCCCTTCATTCGCTTAAGCATCTTAACAAAATTTTGCGCCCCTCCGAGAACCCCGGAAGCAGGTCATGGGAGGCTCGTGCGGCTCAAGCGGCCCGAACTACAGCCGCTGCCAGCGCCGGGACGAACAAGACGCCATCGATGGCAATGTCGTAGACCCAGCGCGGCGTGCGGCGATCAACGGCCCACAGATAGGCCCAACTGCAAGCCGTTGCCAGCAGCACCTCAATTTGGCAGTCGATAGCGCCATGGCGCCATCCCCAAAGCAGAGCGAGCAGCACCAGTCCATAGAGGGCGCTCAAAATGAGCTTGGTGCCGCGCACGCCTGCCAGGCAGGGCAGCGTGGTTACCCCGCTAGCGCCATCGGCATCCAAATCGCGGATGTCAAAGGCGTGCGAGTTGCACGCAATAAAGGCGAACAAAAACAGTGCCGTTAGGGTTGCTGCTTCGTCAAAATGGGCGCCAGCGTAGGCCAGCGGCAGCCCTACCGTGGCGTAGGTAAGCGTGCTGCAAACGATCCAGGCTTTGCTCCCCGGAATGTCTTTGAGGCGGTACCACTGCCGCCCGTTCTGGCTGGAGAGCGGCAATAGCGGGACGCCATAGAGCAACGGCACGATCCCCGCGCAGCTGGCGTAGCGCACCGCTGGCGGTGCCGCGACCAGCAGGTAGGCGCTTCCGGCCACCGCCACTAGTAGCAGTCCCAAAATGCCGCCGTTGTTGCGAAAGTACGCCTGAAGTTGCGGAACCGGTTGCCAGTACGCATCCAGCAGACGGTCGAGGTTGTAGGGAACGAGCGCCGTTGCAAACACCAAAGCAATGGGCCGCCAATCGAGCGCCAGGCCCATCATGAGCTGGGCGAAACCCGCTAGCGAGGCAATCGCGGCAGCAATCCAGATGCTGGGATAGACAATTCCCGTTAGGAATTGCTGGTACCCCCAAAATCCCATTCGCTTGAGCGGGCTGAGTACCAAGGAGCGGACCATCAGGAAAATCTGCGTGGGATGCCGATTCAGTTTACGCTCGGCTCGCTTGAGTCAAAGTCGCAACCAAGCGCTCGGAATCCATGGGCGTGATCGCCTCACCGTGCAGTATTTTTTGCGTCACCATAAAGTAAAAAAGCGTGCCGACAAACAGGCGCGCTGGGCTTCGGAATCGGCAATCTCGAGCTCCGGGTGACAAGCAAGGTAATAGCTGAGGCGATCAATGCCGGGTTTGGACAAGTGGCTGACAAACGTTTGGGCTAGCTCGGGAAAATGACCCGACTCGCCAATCAGCAAGCGGGCAAAGTTCATCATTTGAGGGTCGTTGCCCATCAAGTCCAATGCATGTTGGGCCAGCTGGCGCAGGACCATGCGGGGCTCGCCCTCTAACGGGAGGGGCTCAAACAGCGCGCAGAATTTCTGCTGCGCCATTTGCTGCACTAGGCGCTCGAACAAGCAGCGCTTGTCGCTGAAATAGCTGTAGATCGTGGTTTTGGAGACGCCGGCGGCAGCGGCCACGCCATCCATGCTCGTGCTGGCATAGCCATGCCTGAGGAATTCCTGCATTGCCCCTTGCAAGATGGCGGTCGCTTTATCGGTCTGAGGGGGGTGGTGCGGCTCTGGGCCATGCTAGCAGGGAACAACTTGCAGTTAAGGATGGCTTAATTATGGTAGCTTGGCGCTTGTAATAACTAAACCGTTTAGTTTAAATTGGTTGCCATCTGCTGCCAGCCGTTTGGGTCGCGCCCGGTTGGGAGCGCCCGTGTGAGCCCGAACTGTCCCGAACGAGAGTTTGATGGGCGAATCGGCACCAACGCCTCAGGAGCAACTCCCCGAAGCGGACCAGCACCCCCGGCGCCGCTTGCGGCTGCGCTGGTTGTTGCCAATGGGGTTGCTCGCCGCGGCCGGGATTGCCGGCGGCATCTGGTACTTTTGGCTGCGGCCTGAGCCCGAACCGGTGCTGCGGGTGAGCGGCCGGATCGAGGGGCACTAGCATCTGGCGCTTCCGGGCACAGCTTAGCTAGTCCCCAAGGCGGTTCGGGAGCGGCACGCTTGCAGCTTGGGGATACCCCTTAAAAGGGCTCGGCCGCCCATAGCGACCGAGCGAGAGGCGGCACCCAGATTCGAACTGGGGATAAAGGCTTTGCAGGCCCCTGCCTTACCGCTTGGCTATGCCGCCTCGCTGCCGCTGTTGATTGTAGCAAAGCCGCCGCCCGCAACCCCCTGCCAACGCGCACCGAGCCACCCCCATTTGCGGGGTGGCTCGGTGCAGCGCTCTGAGCGGCTACGCGCAGGTGCTAAATCCCTTTGCTTTGCAAGGCCATTAGGGCCAGAATGCCTAAGCTCATGGCAACGAGGGCAATCCCCAAGCCAATGGATTGACCCAAATCGTTCGAGCGCGTCGTTCGCATTTTATTAAGCTCCTTAATTATATGAGCTATTTATTCTAATCTAGGGCGAGCGACGTGCCCGCTCCTACTTCCATGCGGGCGGCGGTAACGCTTTTTAATCTAGCTTTATGTTTGTTAATTTACTCTTGCTCGAGCTCGCCGTGCTGGAGCGCGTAGCGGACGAGTTCGGTGCGGCTGTTGGTGCCGGTTTTGCTAAACAGCCGGCTGACGTATTTTTCGACGTTGCGCACGCTTGTATCGAGCTCGCGCGCAATCTCTTTATTCATTAAGCCGTCGGTGACGAGTTTGAGAACGCTGCGCTCGCGCGGGGTCAGGGCGACGGCTACATCGCGATCGGCGGTGGCGGCGCGCGATCGCTGGCCCAGCATGCCCTTGATCTCGGCAATTTGTTGGGCAATGCTATCCAACTCCGAGGACTCCACGCTGCCCTCGGTTAGGGTGCTGCGCCGCTGCAGCAAGTTCTTGATGATCGCGACAAGCTCTTCCGGCTCAAAAGGCTTGGACAGGTAGGCATCGCAACCGGCCTCATAGCCCTGGATGCGGTCGGCTGTCATGCCTTTGGCCGTCAAAAAGATCGCCGGGAGCGCCTTGAAGCGCGGATCCGCCCGCAGCTGCCGCAGGAACTCGTAGCCATCCACCTGCGGCATCATGATGTCCACAATGGCCAAATCGGGCGTCTCGTCTTGCAGTAGCTCCCACGCTTGCTGGGCATCGCTGGCGGCGCGGACGGTAAACGATTCGCCTTCTTCCAGATACGCCTTAACCGACTCGCGCAGGCCCGGTTCGTCATCGACCAGCAATAGCTTGGCTTGCTCTGCCATAGCGGTCTGCCCGCTCGCTGCTTCTCAATCTATCAACCCGAGCACCGGGCGCGCGGAGCTCCTGCTAGCGCAGAACAAACGCCAGGCCCACCAGCAGCGCTGAGAGCAGATAAAACGCCCCCACCACTTGGGTCTCCGACCACCCTGTTAGCTCCAGATGGTGGTGGAGGGGGGCCATTTTGAGCAGGCGATTGCCCCGGCCACCGGCATCTTTAGTGGCTTTGTAGTAGCCCACTTGCGCGATGGTGGAAACGGACTCGGCAAAAAACAGCCCGCTCACCACAAACAGCTCCCACAGGCTTGCCCCGGCAATCCCGACGGCTGCCAGCGCGCCCCCGAGGGCCAAAGAGCCCGTATCGCCCATGAAAGCGCGGGCCGGGTTGCGATTGTGGTAGACAAAGCCCAGGCAGCTACCGCTGGTAGCTGCACAAAAGACCGCCAGCTCGCCGGCGCTCGGCGCCACCAGCGCCCCTAGCCCCAACAGCGCAATGGCGGCAGTGCCGGCAGCCAGGCCGTCGACGCCATCGGTCAAGTTGGTGGCATTGCTCTCGGCAGCAAAAACAAACACCGCCAGCGGCCAAAACAGCGCGCCCAGCGGCAGGACCCACCCCAGCGGAAGCAATACGGCCGTCAGCCCGGTCGGCCCGGTGGCCGCCAACCACAGGCAAAACGCGATCGCCACAGCCACTTGCAGCCCCAACTTCAACCGAGGCGAGATGCCGGCATTGGAGCGCTGGCGCAGGATCTGCCAGTCGTCGCTCCAGCCAATGGCGCTGTACGCCAGCGTCACGGCCGAGACAGCCAGGACCTCGGGTGCCCCACGCGTCCAGAATACAGCCACTGCAACGGCAACCGGCACGAAAAACGCACCGCCCATGGTGGGGGTGCCGGCCTTTTGCAGGTGGGCCTGGGGCCCATCGGCTTGGACGAATTGCCCCAACCGCAAGCGCCGCAGCAGCGGAATGACCCCATAGCCTAGTCCGGCACTGAGCAGGGCAGCCACGGCGAGCGGCGCGCTCAAGATGGCGGCGCTCTCGGGCGAGGGGCCCGCTGCACGCAAGACATCGACCCCCACGGCAAAACCCCCTAGCAGGAGGGCCAGCAGGACCAACAGGGCGGTTCCGCTAGGTGTGGGAATGGCGCGGGCAAATGAATGGGCTTTCACGGCGTTGGCTGCAGGCTAAGTGGGCTACTGTTCGAGCTCGCCCAAGCTGCCCTCTTCCTGGAGGGCCGTTGAGGTGCTGAAATCGCGCTCCTCGCCTTCCATGAGCTCAACGATTTCCTCGTCTTCCTCGCGCTGCTTGTTTTCCTCTTCTACCTCGCGCGCGAGCAGGCGACCGTTGGCCTCCAGCCAGTCCAGCAGCGAGGCCTCTTGCTGCAGCGGAATCGCGCCTGCCGGTTCGTGGCGCGGCTGCTCTTTCATGGCGGGGTTGTTCATGGGCCCCTCCAGTATACGTCTCGCTCCTAACCTACCACGGGCGCCAGCCGCCGCCGGCCGGGCAAGCGGACTTCGCAAAACTTAGCGCCCGCCGGAAACAGCCGGCTGCCGCTGTAATAATTGCAGGGCGGAGCTAGGAACCGGCCATGCAGGAAAAAACGGCGTTGCTGGGGGCCATTGCCGGCCGCAACCGCGGCTTGTTAGCCGGCGAGGTCGATCGGGCCAACTTGCTATCGGCGATCGCCGGGCTCGAAGCGGTCAACCCCAACCCCGAGCCGCTCGAGCGCAGCGATCTGCTCGATGGCGACTGGCGCCTGCTCTACACCACCAGCCAAGATTTGCTGGGCTTCGATCGCTTTCCGCTGCTGCAAACCGGGACCATTTACCAGAGCATCCGCAGCGACCGGCGCCGCGTTTTCAACGTGGCCGAGTTGCTAGGGCCACCGCTGCTGGAGGGCATCTTTACGGTGCTGGCCAGCTTTGAGGCCAGCTCCAGTAACCGAGCAGACGTTCGCTTTGAGCGTGCGGTTACTGGGTTGCAGCGTGCCATGGGCTACCGCTCGCCGGGCGATTTGCTCGAGCGGCTGGAGCGGGGGGAGCGCTTTTGGCCGCTGGATTTTGACCTCCGCGATCGCGACCGGCGCGGCTGGCTCGAGACGACTTACCTGGATGAGGAGCTGCGCATCGGCCGCGGCGACAAAGGCAGCGTGTTTGTCTTGCGCAAGGAGTGAAGGGGGCGCCCGTGGCAGCAGCAACGCCCGCGATCGCGCGCCTGGCCCAGAGCCAGCTCGATTGGCTCGAGACCTGCCCGCGCCAGTTCCAGCACGCCTACCTGGACTGCTTGGGGGCATTGCCCAACCCGGCCCAGCAGGCCCGCCGCGACTGGGGCGAGCGCTTCCACCTGCTGATGCAGCAGCGCGAGCTGGGGGTACCTGTGGAGTCGTTTTTGCGCCAGGATCCCCAGCTCGAGCGCGCGCTCAACGCCCTGCTGAGCCCTGCCCCCGAGCTGTTTGCCCCACAAGCCAATACCCGCCGTGCGGTAGAGCACCGCCGCAGCCTGCGTTGGGGGCACTACCTGCTGAGTGCCATTTACGACCTGCTGGCCGTCGGGCCGGATGGCATCCAGATTGTGGATTGGAAAACCCACCTGCGGCCCCAGCCGCGAGCGAGGCTCGCCGCCGCCTGGCAGACTCGCCTATACCGCTACATCCTGGCTGAGACAGCCGATTGCGCGCCCGAGCGCATCACCATGACCTACTGGTTTGTGGGCGCGCCCGCGGGCCCGAGCTCGGTTCGCTTTGACTACAGCCAGCAGCAGCACGCCCAAACCGGCCGCGAGCTGCAAGCCCTGCTGGAGCAGCTGGATGCGTGGTGGACCGCCTACCGCGATCGCGGCGTTCCCTTCCCGCAGGTGCCCGAGGAAGAAGGACACTGCACCGCTTGCCGCTTTGCGGCGCGCTGCCAGCGATCCCCGCAAGCAAGCGAGCCCGAGGCGAGCAATTGGGCCTCGGTTGGCGAAGTGGCACCTTGACGGGCGCTAGCGACTGCGCGTGGCAAAAAACAGCGCTGCCAGCACGATGGTCCCCAGCAGCGCCAGCGGCACCCAGAGCTCGGCAACCTCAATCGCCATACGGCCCCAACTCGTCACTCGGCAAGCGCGCAAATAAGATATAGACTACCGTTTTTCTGGCCTCAGCCGTGCCCTTTCCCGATGTCGTTACGTGGCTGCAGGAGCGGACTGCCCTGAGCCTACTGTCCGAGGAAGTCCTGAGCGCCATTGCCCCTTTTGTCGAGCAGCGCCGCGCCCCAGCCCACCAGCACCTGGTCGTCGAGAACAAGCGGCCGGTGGGCCTCTACATTCTCAAATCCGGGCAGCTCGAGAGCAACAAGCCCGATCGCATTGCCCAGCTCAGCCCGGCCCAAACCGGCCAGACCGTGAACTTGCTGCCGGGGGCGCTGATCAACTTCCAGCCGCTGCTGCTGGATCAGCCCACCCGCGAGACAGTGGTAACCCAAAGCGACTGCGAGCTGCTGTTCGTTCCGGCTGCCCAGTTCAAGGCGCTGGTCTCGCAGTACCCCGAAATCTCGCGCGTTTTCTCGCAGCAGCTAGCCCAAGACTTGGCGCAGGTTTCGTCGCAGCTGAGCTTCGAGCAGGAGCGCGCCTACATCCTGCGTCCCTACCTGGTCACCAAAGCCAAACGCGGGATCGTCGGGCGCAGCCGCTACGCCGTGCGGCTGCGGCAGGAGATCCAGCAGGCGTCGCAGGAGCGCCAGTCCGTGCTGATCTTCGGCGAGCCCGGCCTAGAAAAAGACAACAAAGCGGCCCTGATTCACTTTGGCTCCCCTTACCGGCGCGAGCCCGCAATCAATGTGGACTGCAGCAAGCTCCAGACCAGCGGTGCCGAACTGTTCGGCTGCGCCGGGGGTAAGCCGGGCCTAATTGAAGCGTTGGGGGAGGGAACCCTGGCGCTCAACAACAGCCACGAGCTGCCGCAAGAGCTGTACGAGCCCATTGCCGAGCTGCTCAAAACTGGCACCTATACGCCGGTCAACCGACCGGGTGCGCCGCCGGCGCAAAAGCAAACCTGCCACGCGCGCATCATCCTGATCTCGGAAAGGACCGTTCCGGCGCTGGACCCGCTAGTGGGGCGCACGATCAAAGTTCCGCCGCTGCGGGTACGCAAAGCCGATCTCGACGATCAGCTCAAGTACTACATCAACCTGATCTGCCGCTCCAAGGGCGTGCCCAAGCCCCGCATCACCGCTGAGGCATTGCGGCAGCTGCAGGACTACGACTTCCCCAACAACCTTAGCGAGCTGGCCAACCTCGCCGAACGCGCGGTCGTTCAGCTGCAGGGAACCACGGAGCTAACCGAGGAGATCCTGTGGCCCTCGCGCAGCAAGCAAAAGCGGCTGCGGCTGAACCTGTTTAACGCCTCGCCCAGCTTTCGCCGCTTTCTGCGCAGCCCCTGGTGGCCGGACCGGCTCAACTATTGGGTCATCCTGCCGCTGTACACGCTCGTGGTCGTCCTGATGTTTGTTGGCCCCCAAACGCGGGACCAAAACATCGGCCTCAACCTGTTCTGGGCTTGGTGGTGGCCGCTAATCCTGTTGGGCTTTCCCTTTGTCGGCCGCCTCTGGTGCGCCATTTGCCCGTTCATGATCTACGGAGAGATTACCCAAAAACTCTCGCTGTGGTTGGTGCCGCGCCAGCTCAAACGCTGGCCCCGCCAGTCCGCCGAGAAGTGGGGCGGCTGGTTTCTGTTTGGGCTGTTCGCGCTCATTTTGCTGTGGGAAGAGCTCTGGGAGCTGGAGAATACGGCCTACCTGTCGGCCTGCCTGCTGCTGCTGATCACCGCCGGGGCCATGATCTTCTCGGCCATTTTCGAGCGCCGGTTCTGGTGCCGCTACCTTTGCCCCATCGGCGGCATGAACGGCATGTTTGCCAAGCTCTCGATCGCCGAGCTGCGGGCACAGCAAGGCACGTGCTCGGCCGAGTGCACCACGTACCAGTGCTACAAGGGCGGCCCGGCCAAGGGCGAAGGGCAAGAGACCATGGGCTGCCCGCTCTACTCGCACCCGGCCCAGATGCAGGACAACCGCGACTGCGTGCTCTGCATGACCTGCCTCAAGGCCTGCCCCCACCGCTCGGTGGAGCTCAACCTGCGCCCGCCGGGGATCGAGCTCTGGACCACGCACAAGCCCCGCAGCTATGAGGTGGCCCTGATGCTGCTGCTGCTAGGGGCTGTCTTTCTGCACCGCCTGCCTGCCGTTCGAGCCCAGCTGGGCCTGGAGCTGAATTTGGAGCCGTTTGGCATGCACGCGCTGGGCGCGGTGGCAGCCCTGAGCCTGCCCGCCGCGATTCCGCTGCTGGCTTACAGCGCCATTCAGGGCACCTACCGGGCGGTCAAACGGCTGGCGCCCAAGGCCAACCCCATCCGGCTCAAGCCGCGCCCGTTTGGGGAACTGGCGTACGGCTACCTGCCGCTGGTGCTGGCAGCCAACCTGGCGCATTACATTCCCTACGGTTTGGGCGAGGCGGGGCGCATCCTGCCGGTGGGCTTTGCCACCTTCGGGCTGAACGGTACAGGACTGCCTGTTGCCGTCGCCCACCCGGCCGTGATTGCCTTTTTGCAAGCCCTGACGCTCATTGCCGGTGTCTGGCTGAGCGTCTGGCTAACGCACAAGATCGCCCGCCAGCCGCTGCGCGCGCTGCTGCCGCAGCACGTGGCTGCCTTTGCCCTGGGCTCGGGCGTTTGGTTGGTGGTAATTGAAGCGAGCTAGCTGACCTCGAGCAGCTCGAGATCGAAGTACAGGTCCTGCCCGGCTAGGGGGTGATTGGCATCCAGAGTGACGGTTTGCTCGGCGACCTCGGTGATGCGAACGGGCATGGGGTCTTGCCCTTCCTGCCGGATTTGCAGCTGCTCGCCCACTTGCAGATCGATTCCTTCGGGGATGCGCTCGCGCTCGACTTGCAGCACCATTTCGTCGCGGTAGGGACCGTAGGCGTTATCGGCCGGAACGTGCAGGTTTTGCTTGACCGACTTGCTGGCATCGGCAGAATCCATGCCTTCCACGGCCTGTTCGACCCCGGGGATGATCTCGCCCTGGCCGAGGGTGAACTCCAGCGGCTCGCCGCGCTCTTTGGAAGAGTCGAACTGCGTGCCGTCCTCAAGCTTGCCCGTATAGTGAACTTTGACCGTGCTGCCTTGCTGTGCCTCTGCCATGGTTGCCTCGTGCGTGGGGGCGACGCCCGCTGGGCGTTGCGCTGCGGACGTTGTGCTGGCAGCCTAACACGGCCGCCACTGCCCCTAGGAGCCGATCACGCATGAGCGTCTCCCAGCGCTGGCAACTGCCGCCGAGTGAGCTCCCGCCGGATGAATTTGTGGCGGCCGTGCGCGAGTGCGCGCCGCAGGCGGGCGCGCGCACGGCCCAGCTGCTGTGGCAGCGTGGCCTGCGCGATCGCCACCGCGTGGCGGGGTTTTTGGACCCGGCGCGCTACCAACCCAGCCCGCCCTCCGCGCTGGATCCCGAAATGGCGCGCGCCGTCCGGCGCATCGGGCAGGCCCACGCCGCAGGCGAGCGAGTTGCCATCTGGGGCGATTTCGATGCGGATGGCCTAACCGCCACCAGCGTGCTCTGGGAAGGGCTGGGGCAGTGGTTCGCGCCGCACCAGCAGCTGCGCTACACCATTCCCAACCGCTTGAGCGAGTCCCACGGGCTCAACCGCGCCGGCATTGCAGCGCTGGCGCAGTGGGGCGCAACGCTGCTGGTGACCTGCGATACCGGCAGCAGCGACAGCGAGAGCCTGGCCTACGCGCAATCGCTGGGGCTGGATGCCATCGTTACCGACCACCACACGCTCCCCGAGCAGCGACCGCCAGCAACCGCGATCGTCAATCCGCGCTACCTGCCCCAGGCACACCCGCTGCAGCCGCTCTCGGGGGTGGCCGTGGCCTACAAACTGATGGAAGCGCTCTACGCACAGCCCCCAAGGCCGCCGCAGCAGTCGCTCCAGTCGCTGCTGGATTTGGTGGCCGTTGGCTTAATTGCCGATCTGGTCGAGCTGCGCGACGATGCCCGCTATTTAGCCCAGCAGGGCATCCGCCAGCTGCAGCACCAAGCGCAACAGGGCACGCGCCCCGGCATTGCCCGCTTGCTGCGGCTCTGCCAGCGCCACGGCGATCGCCCCACCGACATTGCCTTCGGCCTGGGACCGCGGATCAATGCCGCCAGCCGCGTTCTGGGCGATGCCAGTTTCTGCATCGAGCTGCTGACCGGGCGAGGGGCCCAGTCCTGCCACGCGTTGGCCGAGCGCGCCGATTTGGCTAACACGCGCCGCAAAGAGCTGCAGCGAACGATTGCGAGCGATGTCCGCCGCAAGCTGGCCCACTGCGATCTCTCCACTACCGCCGCGATCGTGCTGCAAGACCCGCAGTGGGTCAGCGGCCTTTTGGGCCTCGTCGCCGGCCAGATTGCCGAGGAATTCGGCCGCCCCACCCTGCTGCTTACCACTGGCGATGGCCTGCAAGGGGACCAGGGCGAGCCCCTGGCACGGGGATCGGCCCGCTCGGTGGGCGGCCTCGATCTCTACCAGCTCGTGCGCGAGCAGTCCCACTTGCTGCACCAATTCGGTGGGCATCCGCTCGCTGCCGGGCTGAGCCTGCCCGCGCGCAACGTGCCGCTGTTGGCCCAGGCCTTGGACCGCCAACTGCGGCAGCACTGGCAGCGCAGTGCGGGCGAGCTGGCGCCGCGGCTGGCGATCGATCTCACCGTGACGGCCGATGCGCTGGGGCAAGCGCTGTTTGGCGAGCTCAAACTGCTCGAGCCCTTCGGCATGGGCAATCCCGCGCCCAAGCTGCTGGTGCGCGATTGCTGGTTCGCGCAACTGCACCAGCACAACCTCGAGGATGCGACCGGCCGCAAAATCCGCTACATTCGCACGACGTTTCGGCTTTGCGATCGCTCGGCACCGCAGGGTGTGCCCGGGGCCTGGTGGGGCCACTACCGGCACGAGCTGCCGGCTAGCGATCACTGCGACGCTGTCGTCGAGCTAGCCTATAACGCGGCCCAAAAGCGCTACGACGTGCGCTTGCTGGCCGTGCGCGCCAGCACTGCCGATTCCGCGCCGGCGCAGGGGCAAGGGCGCGGCTGGCTGTGGGACTGGCGCGAAGGCACCGAGCGCTGCCAAGCCGGCATCGAGCCCCTGATCTTGCGCACCTGCCCGGCCAGTTGGGCTGCCCTGCAGGTGCAGCTGCGAGCAGCCATCGCCCAGCAGCGTCCGCTAGCGCTGGCCTACAGGCCGCCGCATGAGGCAGCCCCCGAGCGGGTCTGGCAGCAGCTGTTGGGGATTGCCCGCTACCTGGCGCGCACGGGCGAAGCCGTGGCGCGATCACGCCTGTGCCAGCGACTGGAGTTGGAGGAGGGGGGCCTGGATCTGGGGCTGGCGGCCTTGCGCGAGCTGGGCATCAGCTTAGAGGCCTCCGAGCGGGTCCTGAGCGTGCGCCAGCTACCGTCACCTGCCGCGCCGGCTGACGGCTGCGTTGCGGCCTTTCAGCAAGCGGTAGCCGAAACCCGCTTCCGGCAGCAGTACTTTTGCCAGGCGCCGCTTGCCTCGCTGCAAGCCGCGCTGGAGCTGGACTAGCCAGCGGGCTTCGGTGCTCGCGGGCGCCTTGCGGTAAGGTCATGGCCAGATGACGACCGCTTGCCATCGCTGATGAGCGCCTCCCCCGAGCCAGCGCAACCCGCGGAGAGCAAAGCCGCGCAAGCGGCCCGCAACGCCGACTACACCCAGCTCGATTTCGACAAGCTGACGCCCATGATGCGTCACTACATCGAGCTTAAGGAGCAGTACCCGCACGCGCTGCTGCTCTATCGGGTGGGCGACTTTTTTGAAGCGTTTTTTACCGATGCCATTACGGTCGCGCGCGAGCTCGAGCTCGTCCTAACCAGCAAGGAAGGGGGCAAAGCAATCGGGCGCGTTCCCATGACGGGAGTGCCCCACCATGCCCTCGAGCGCTACAGCCGGTTATTGGTGGAACGCGGCTACGCCATCGTCGTTTGCGATCAGGTGGAGGATGCTGCCCAAGCAGCCGCCGAAAACCGCATGGTGGCGCGCCAGGTTACGCGGTTGCTGACCCCCGGCACCGTCATGGAAGACGAGATGCTGTCCGCGCGCCGCAACAACTTTTTGGCGGCGGTGGTCCTGGCAGGCGAGCACTGGGGGCTGGCCTACGCCGACATCTCCACCGGCGAGTTTTTGACCACCCAATCGCGCGATCGCGAGGCGCTGCAGCTGGAGTTGCAGCGCCTGCAACCCGCTGAGGTCTTAGTTCCCACCGACGCGCCAGACTGGCACGGACTGCTGCGTCCGGGCGAGCGCTCCCAGGCCCTGCCCGATTGCCTGCCGGAGGCATTTTGCTACACCCCGCGCCCGCAAGCCCCCTTCGAGCAGGCCGAGGCCCGCCAGCGATTGCTGCAGCAGTTCCAGCTGCGATCGCTGGAGGGCATGGGCTGCGAGCACCTGCTGTTGGGCGTGCGCGCCGCCGGCGGCCTGCTGGAGTACCTGGAGAGCACCCAGAAGGCCCATCGCGTGCCGCTGCAACCCATTCGGAGCTACGCGCTCGCCGAGTACCTCATCCTGGATGCCCAAAGCCGCCGCAACCTGGAGATCGCCCAAACGGCACGCGATGGCACCTTTGCCGGCTCGCTGCTTTGGGCCCTGGATCGCTGCCGCACGGCCATGGGCAGCCGGACCCTGCGCCGCTGGCTGCTGCAACCGCTGCTCGACATTCCCAGCATCCAGGCGCGCCAGGACACCATCCAGGAACTGGCCGATGGCAACGCCTTGCGCGAGGACCTGCAGCAGCAGCTGCGGCAACTCTCCGATCTGGAGCGGCTGACGGGCCGGGCCGGGGCCGGCACAGCCAACGCCCGCGAACTGGCGGGGCTGGCCGAGTCGCTGGTGCGCTTGCAGGCGCTGAGCTCGCTGGCCGCCCAGGGCAGCTCGCCTTACCTGCACGCCCTGCACGCGCTGCCGCCCGAGCTGGAGCAGCTGGGCCAGCGCATCCTGGACCATTTGGTCGATTCGCCCCCGCAGCAAGTCCGCGAGGGCGGGTTGATCCGCGAGGGCGTCCGCGACGAGCTCGACCGCCGGCGGGCCGCCGTGCGCGACGACCAGAACTGGATTGCCAACCTCGAAGCCAGCGAGCGGGAGCGTACCGGCATTGCCAACCTCAAAGTGGGCTACAACAAAACCTTTGGCTACTACATCGGCCTGCCGCGCAGCAAAGCCGCGCACGCCCCGGCCGACTACGAGCGCAAGCAAACCCTCACCAACGAAGAACGCTACGTCACTGCCGAGCTCAAAACGCGCGAGGCGCGCATTCTCAACGCGCGCGAGGAGCTGGATCGGCTCGAGTACGAGATCTTTGCCGAGCTGCGCGCCGAGGTGGGCCAGCACGCCCAAACCATCCGCGATGTTGCCCAGGCTGTCGCCGCGCTCGACGTGCTGGCGGGGCTGGCCGAGGTGGCCGTCCATCAAGGCTACTGCCGCCCGCAGATGAGCGCCGAGCGCCCCCTCGAAATTGCGGACGGGCGCCACCCAGTGGTGGAGCAATCGCTGCCGGCCGGCTTTTTTGTGCCCAATGGGACGGCGCTGGGGAGCGAGCAGGCA
Organism: Cyanobacteria bacterium QS_8_64_29; assembly: GCA_003022125.1. Classification (NCBI taxonomy): domain Bacteria; kingdom Bacillati; phylum Cyanobacteriota; species Cyanobacteria bacterium QS_8_64_29. Next base: position 13,907 of record PXQH01000009.1, read on the forward strand.
CCGGATGCCATCATCCTCACTGGCCCCAATGCCAGCGGCAAAAGCTGCTACCTGCGCCAGGTGGGGCTGATCCAGCTCATGGCTCAGACCGGCAGCTTCGTGCCGGCCAGCCAAGCCCGGCTGGGGATCTGCGATCGCATCTTTACCCGCGTGGGCGCCGTCGACGACCTCACTACCGGGCAATCCACCTTCATGGTGGAGATGAACGAAACGGCCAACATTCTCAACCACGCCACGGCGCGATCGCTGGTGCTGCTGGATGAGATCGGCCGCGGCACGGCCACCTTCGACGGGCTCTCCATTGCCTGGTCGGTTGCGGAGTACCTAGCCACCGAGCTGCGCGCGCGCACGCTGTTTGCCACTCACTACCACGAGCTCAACGAGCTAGCCAACTGGCTGCCTAACGTGGCCAACTACCGCGTCACGGTCAAAGAACTCCCCGACCGGATTGTGTTTTTGCACCAGGTGCAGCCTGGGGGCGCCGATCGCTCCTACGGCATCGAGGCCGGTCGTTTGGCCGGGTTGCCGGGCCCCGTCATCGAGCGCGCCCAACAAGTCATGCACCAGATCGAAAAGCACAGCCGGATTGCGCTGGGCTTGCGCAAGAGCCTGGGCGCCCAGACCGGATCTGCGGCCTCCTGCAACGGCGACGGGCAGCAGCTCGATATTTTCGGCGGCGATGGCATGCCTTAAAAAGAACAGATTTAGAAATATTGAGCCAAGGCGCAATCCCTCAGTGCCGCTCGAGTGGCGTGTTAGGCTTGCCAACCAGAGTTCGGCGTCCATCTGAGGAGAGGAGAACGCTGTGGACTGGCAAACGCACTCCGCCGCCAACCAAGCCACCGACGACATTCGCGACTACGTTGCCCAGCTCCAAGTTCATATGTCGCTGCAGGCGCGCAACCTCGTTCCGGCGCTGACCGAGGCGCGCGATAGCCGCGAGCAGCTGCTGCAACAGGCGCAAGCCGACCTTGAAAAAATGACCTCACGCCATGCCAACGGCAGCACGGCCCTGTGGCAAACCGATTTCTGCTCGCTAGAGCGCTAAACCAAGGCGCCAGCCACCCCCCTAATTGGCATCAAAGCAGGCAATTTGCCTGCTTTTTTTGTATTGGCAATCCCTACCGCGAGCTGCAACCATAACGGCCAGTCGCGCTCGGGGGCTGTACCACCGAGCGCGACTGGACTGCGTGCAAACCCAAATCCTGCTTTTGCCATGAGCGCGCTAACGAGTTGGGCCTATCGCTTCGAGCCGTGCATTTTGGCAGCAGCCGAGGGCGGCGAATCGGCCGACGGCACCGTGGTGCTAGCCGGCGTGCTGCTGAGCCTGATCGCGGTTTATCTGGCCAGCAAGGCTGGCGGCGAGCTTTGCGCGCGCCTCAACTTGCCCTCGGTGCTGGGCGAGCTCCTCGGCGGCGTTGTCGTGGGCGTATCGGCGCTACAAGTTCTGGTTTTCCCCGAGGCCGGAGCCTCGGCGCAAGATTCGCTTATCATGCGCCTGCTGGCAGCCACCACCGACCTCGATTTAGCCGATGCGGATGCCGCGTTCGCCGCGCAGAGCGAGGTTATTACCATCCTGTCGGAGTTGGGGGTGGTCATTTTGCTGTTCGAGATCGGGCTGGAATCCGATCTCAAGGAACTGCTGCGCGTGGGACCGCAAGCAGCCCTGGTGGCGATTGTGGGCGTGGTGGCACCTTTTGCAGGCGGAACGGCGGGCCTGTTTTATTTGTTTGACGTTCCGGCCATCCCAGCGATTTTTGCCGGCGCTGCCCTGACCGCGACCAGCATCGGCATCACGGCCAAGGTCTTAGCCGAGCTGGGCCAGCTAAACGCCCAGGAAGGCCGCATCATCATTGGCGCGGCCGTGCTGGATGACATTCTGGGCGTCATCATCCTGGCCGTCGTCGCCAGCCTGATCAAAACCGGCGACGTTCAGGTGGGCAACATTGTCTATTTGGTGGCGAGCGCGGGCGTGTTTTTGGTGGGCGCCATTTTGCTGGGCCGCCTCCTTAGCCCCTATTTCGTCAGCTTGGTCGATGAGATGAACACCCGCGGCCAGCTACTGCTGATGTCGCTAGTGGTGGCATTCGGCTTGGCCTACGTGGCAACCGCCATCCAGCTCGAGGCCTTGTTGGGCGCGTTTGCCGCCGGGCTGATCCTGGCCGAGACCGAGAAGCGCCAGCCTCTAGAAGAACAGATCGTGCCCGTGGCGGATGTCTTTGTGCCAGTCTTTTTTGTCTGCGTTGGGGCCAAAACCGATCTGAGCGTCCTCAACCCGGCCGTGCCCAGCAACCGCGAAGGGTTGATCCTGGCTGCCTTTTTGATTTTGGTCGCCATTTTGGGCAAGGCGATCGCCGGCTACGCCATCGTCGGCCAGCCCGAGACCGACAAACTGGCCATTGGCATAGGCATGGTGCCGCGCGGCGAGGTGGGGTTGGTGTTTGCCGGCATTGGCTCCTCCAGCGGTGCCCTATCCGAGTCCACGGATGTTGCCATCGTGGTCATGGTGATCGTGACGACCTTTATTGCGCCGCCGCTGTTGCGCCTGGTTTTCCCGCAAGCGCCCGCCGAAGCGGCCGAGGCGGAGCAAGCGGCCCCCTCACCGGCCGCCCCGACAGCCGAGAGCGAAGAAACGGCCCAGCAAGATCGCAAGTAGGCCCCCCTACTGGCGATCGCGTGCGTTAAGATTGCGTTCGATTTGCAATCGCCTGGAACGGTTGGCCAGCCGCAGCAGTCGGTCGTTCTTTGGGAGATTGGGCAGATGGCACATCGCTGTTGGGATAGCAGCATTCTCAAATTCCCCTATCGGTGTTAAGACAGAACTCGGCCAAGCACGTCCGTGCGAGCGCGCAGGCTCTATCGTTTGGTGAGGAGTGAGATTGGTTAGCTATCGCTGGCTGCTGCTTGGGTGCCTGGGGGCGCTGCTAGCGCCGGCCCCTGCCGAGGCCGGCGGCTTAATGTACTGGCGCTTCGAGCAGAGCAAGCAGCAGCTGACGTTCCGCACTGAAGAGGGCGTCCAGCCTAAAGCGCAGCTCATTACCAACCCCACCCGCGTCGTCATCGATTTGCCCGGGACGAAGCTGGAGCGCCCCACGGTAAACGACCCCGTAGGCGGCGCTATCCGCGAGGTGCGCCTCGGCCAGTACGACGAGCAGACCACTCGCATCGTTGTTGAGCTCAAATCTGGCTATACGATCGACCCCGAGAAGGTCCAAATCCGCGGCTACACGCCCCGGCGCTGGTCAGTCACGCTGCCCGAGCCGCAAAAGCGCGAGGTGTCGCTGCCCTCAGCTTCGCCATCCGGCAGCAGCGATGCAACGGCCAACCGCCTGCCAGCGAGCTTGCAAGTCACCCAGCAGGGGTTGTTCCTCAATCTCAATGGCAATTCGCCGGATGAGGTCAACATCAGCCGCGCCCAGGGCGGCAAGCGCTTCGATGTTGCCCTCAAAGGCACCCAGCTTCCCGAGGACTTAGCCGGCCAGACCTTCCCCATCAACCGCCACGGTGTGGCCGAGATACGCTTCTTGCAGCAAGATGGGGCCACCGCGATCGCGCGCTTGCAACTGACCCAGGCTGCGGACCGCGGCGCTTGGCAAGCCTCTTACAGCGAGGTGGGCGGTTTGGTGTTGCTTCCGCCCCCGGGCGGCAACACCGGCAGCGGGGCTTCGCTCGAGGCCGTCGAGCGTTCGGCGCCAGGGGCAGAGCCGGCAACCATCCAATCCGTGCAGCTCTCGGGGCCCGGCGATCGCATCCTGATTCGAGCGGATGGCCCCCTCGGCGCCCAAAGCAGCGCGCGTGACGATAGCGGCGGCTATACCATTACTTTGCCCCAAGCCCAACTAGACGCCTCAGTCCAGGGTCCCAACCTGACCGAAGACAGCCCCATCGCGCGCCTACAACTGCGACAGCAAGATAGCGACACGGTTGCCGTCCGCGTGGGGCCCAAGCCAGGGGTCAGCATCGGCGACATTGACCGGCCGCGCGAGGGGACTTTGGCGCTCAAGCTAGAGCGAACGCCCACGCGCCGCTCCATAGCCGTCCCCGAGCCCGAACGCTTGATTCAGGTGGCCGAGGGCGGCTCGGGAGGCAACAACACCCAGCAGCAACGTTCCAACTCAGCCCAATCCAGCCAGGCCAATAAACCCAAACCCTCCGAGGTCATCGAGCAAAACGTGCTCGTCATGCTCGATCCCGGCCACGGCGGCAAGGACCCGGGCGGGCGAGGCATCGGCGGTCTCTCCGAGATCGATGTGGTGGGCGACATTGCCAAGCATGCCGCGCGCAAGATGCAGCAGGCCGGCATTAGCATTCGCCTCACCCGGGATGACAACTACTTTGTCAGCCTCGAGCGGCGCGCCGAGATGGCCAACCGGCAGGATGCCGATCTGTTCGTCAGCATCCACGCCAACACCATGGCCGCCAATCGCCCCGACGTTAACGGCATTGAGGTCTATCACTACGACTCGAGCGGCACGGGCAAGTGGCTGGCCAAAAACATCCACCAGCAGATTCTGCGCAACATCGATGTCACCGATCGGGGCTTGCAGACCGCCAACTTCTACGTTCTGCGCAACACGGCCATGCCCGCTGTCCTGGTGGAGACCGGCTTTTTGACGGGGCGCCAGGATGCCCGCCGGTTGAAGGACCCGCAGTACCGCCGCCGAATGGGCGAGGCGATCGCGCAAGGCATTCTGCAGTACGTGCAGCAGGCCGACTTTTAGGGGCGCCTGCCGCGCTAGGCGTGACTGTCGTTAGCTGTTGATGCCATCGCTTGGTTCTTCCCAACTCGAGCTGCGCGCTTCCGAGGCCGGCGCCGATCCCAACGCCCGCATTGGCATTTTTGACAGCGGCGTGGGCGGCATCACCGTGCTTCGCGAGCTCTACCGGCACTTGCCAGCCGAATCCGTGCTCTACTTTGCCGATACGGCGCGGCTCCCCTACGGCACGCGATCGCAGGCTGAGATCGTCCAGTTCGCGCGCGAGATCCTCCACTGGATGGTGGCCCAGCACGTCAAAATTGCCATCATGGCGTGCAACACCTGCTCGGCGCTCGCGCTCGAGGTGGTGCGCCACGAGTTCGACATTCCCATTTTGAGCCCGATTGCACCTGCTTCCCAAGCCGCTGTCGCGCAGGGGGGCCGCATCGGAACCATTGCCACCCCAGCCACGGCCGCCAGCAACGCCTACAAGCGCGCCATCCACGCGATCGACAGCAGCGCTTCCGTGTGGCAGGTGGGCTGCCCGGAGTTCGTCCCGCTGGTGGAGCAAAACCGCATCACCGACCCCTACGCCTATCGCATCGCGCAGCAGTATCTGGCGCCGCTGCAGGCGCGCGGCATCAACACGCTCATCTACGGCTGCACGCACTACCCCCACCTCGCTCCCGTGCTGCAGGCCATCCTCGCGCCCCAGGTGCGCACCATCGATCCGGCCCATCACGTGGTGGCGCTCGCCGAGCGCGAGCTCGCGCAGCGGAACCTCAAAAGCACCCACCCTGCCCAGCCCACGCGCTTCTGCGTTAGCGGCTCGCCCCAACAGTTCGCGCAACTGTCGCGCCAATGGCTGGGATGTATCCCCCAAGTGGAGCGCGTCGATTTGGCTGCGACCCGTCCGGTGCCGTTCCCGTCGGCCAGCGGCGCGAAGTCCGCGGCCGAATGAGGGCGGAGGGACAACGCGCCACTAGCTTAGAATTGGAAGCACGTATGTAAATTTTCATAACGACCGCCGCGCTGGATGGGCCCATCGATGACCTCCGTCGCCTCGCTGCTAGCGCCCGTTGAAGCGGACCTGCGCCTGCTGGCCGATAACCTCAAGTCCTTGGTGGGGACGCGCCATCCCATCTTGAGCGCGGCAGCCGAGCACTTGTTCGGCGCGGGCGGCAAGCGCATGCGGCCCGCGATCGTCTTGCTAGTCTCGCGCGCGACTGCAACGGCCGATGACATCACGCCGCGGCACCGGCGCCTGGCCGAGATCGCCGAGATGATCCACACCGCCAGCCTGGTTCACGATGACGTTGTCGATGAAGCCCCAACGCGGCGCAACGTCGCCACCGTCAACCACCTGTTCGGCAACCGCGTGGCCGTGCTGGCCGGCGATTTTTTATTCGCCCAGTCATCGTGGTATCTGGCCAATCTGGACAATCTGGATGCGGTCAAGCTGCTCTCGGAGGTCATTCGCGACTTCGCCGAAGGCGAGATCCAGCAGGAGCTGAGCCAGTTCGACACCAGCCAGTCGATCGCGGCCTACCTACAAAAAAGCTATTTCAAAACGGCCTCGCTGATGGCCAACAGCGCCAAAGCGGCCGGCTTGCTCAGCGGGGTCAGCAGCAGCACGGCCGAGCAGCTCTACTGCTACGGGCGCGATTTTGGCTTAGCTTTCCAGATCGTGGACGACATTTTGGACCTGACGGCCTCTAGCGAGGTGCTAGGCAAACCGGCGGGCTCGGATTTGGCGGGCGGCAACCTGACCGCACCAGTGCTTTACGCCCTGGAGGAAGTGCCCGAGCTGCAGTCGCTTTTGGCCCGCAAGCTAGCTCAATCGGGCGATCTCGAGCGCGCCATGGACTTGGTCAATGCCAGCAACGGCATCGCGCGCGCGCGCGAGCTGGCCCACCAGCACGTTCGCCAAGCCATGCAAGCACTGGAGGCACTCGAGCCATCGCAACCGCGGCAAGCATTGCTGGAGCTGGGCGACTACGCCGTCGGGCGCCTGTACTGAGCCGCCGCCTGGCCGATCACGGCTTTGGTAGAATGGCGCAGCTGCTGCCGGCGCTGCCCATGCCCGAGCCTACTGTTTCGCTGCAAGGGGACGAGCTCGCAATCCGCCCGCCGCCCGGCGGTCCCGCGCTCTCGGGAACCCTCCAAGTCGCAGGCGATAAATCCATCTCCCACCGCGCGCTCATGCTGGGTGCCATTGCCGAGGGCGAAACGCGCATCCGGGGCTTGCTGCTGGGCGAGGATCCGCGCAGTACCGCTCGCTGCTTTCGGGCCCTGGGGGCGACCATCGGCGAGCTCAACGCGACCGAGGTGGCCATCCAGGGCGTGGGGCTGGGCCAGCTGCAAGAGCCCGAGACAGTGCTGGATGCCGGCAACGCCGGGACGACCCTCCGCTTGATGCTGGGGCTGCTGGCCGCGCATCCGGAGCGCCTGTTTGTGGTCACCGGCGATCGCTCGCTGCGATCACGGCCCATGGACCGTGCCATCCAGCCCTTGCAGCAAATGGGCGCCTGCATTTGGGGGCGCCAGCACGATCGCTGCGCGCCGCTGGCCGTGCGCGGTCGTGTACTGCAACCGATCGGCTACCGCCTGCCGGTGGCCTCGGCCCAGCTCAAATCGTGCTTGCTGCTGGCCGGGTTGATGGCACCAGGAACAACGACGGCGATCGAGCCGGCGCAATCGCGCGATCATACCGAGCGCATGCTGCCCGCGTTTGGGGCCACCGTCGAGACCGATCCCGAGCGCGGCAGCGTCACGGTGGCCGGCCCAGCGCGCTTGCGCGGGCAGATGGTGGTCGTGCCGGGCGATATCAGCTCGGCGGCCTTTTGGCTGGTAGCCGGGGCCATCGTGCCCGGGGCCGACATCCGCATCGAGAACGTGGGCGTCAATCCCACTCGCACCGGCGTTCTGGAAGCCCTAGCGGCCATGGAGGCCCGGATTGAGCTGCAGAACCAGCGCACGGTGGCTGGCGAGCCGGTGGCCGAGGTGCGGGTGCGCCACAGCACCCTGCGCAGCTGCCGCATTGCCGGGGAGTGGATCCCGCGCGCGATCGACGAAATTCCGGTTTTGGCGGTCGCCGCGGCGTTCGCGCGCGGTACGACGGTCATTGCCGATGCCGCCGAGTTGCGGGTCAAAGAAAGCGATCGCCTCGCGGTCATGGCAGCGCAGCTCAACCGCATGGGCGCTCAGGTCAGCGAGCGCGCCGACGGCCTCGAAATTGCAGGTGGCCGCACGCTCGAGGGCGCGGAGCTCGATGCTTGCTCGGACCACCGCGTCGCCATGAGCCTGGCCGTTGCGGCCCTGGGCGCGCGCGGGGATACCCGCATCCGCGGGGCCGAGAGCATAGCCGTCTCCTACCCTGAGTTCGCCTCGCAGCTGCAGCAGCTGTGCGGCGGCGGCAGCGCTACTCCGGGTCCGCACTCATGATGCGCGGAACGCGGAAGTAGTCATCCTCGCGCTCGGGTGCCTGCTTCAACATGGCCTCCCGCTTGGGATGGGGGCGCAGCTCGTCTGGGCGCGTGACGTTGCTGACGGCAATCGCGCGGAAGGTGGGCGGCACCTCGCTGGTATCGAGCTCGCTCAGGCGCTCGAAGTAGGACAGGATACTGCTGAGCTGGCTGGCAGTGCGCTCCTCTTCTTCGGGCGCGAGCTCGAGCCGGGCCAAGCGGGCCACTTTGCGCACTTCATCGCGGCTGATGGCATTGGCCATGGGAAACGCCTCGCAGCTAAATCAGAACGTCAATCTCGGAGCGGCCGGTGGTTTTGAGCCAGTTCTGCGCCTCGATGTAGTTGTTGGGCGCGATGCGGATGGCCTCTTTCCAGTATTCAGCGGCTTTGTCAAAGTAGGCTTCGGCTTGCTCGCTGTCGCCGTCGGCTTGGGCTTGCTCGCCTTGCTGATGGTAGATGACGGCAACGTTGTTGAGAGCCTGGGGCAGCCGCGCATTGAGCTCGATGGCCTCGTGGTAGTAGCGCAGCGCCCGTTCGTACTCGCCGTTACTGGTGTGAATGAGCCCAATGTTGTAGAGCACGTAGCTGCGATCATAGGGATCCTCTTCCAGCTCCAGGGCCATGTTGTAGTTCTCCAGCGCCTCGGCGTACTCCCCATCCGATTGCGCCGACATGCCGTCGCGGTAGTAGGCAAAGGCCTCTTTGGACCGCTTCTGCGTGGGAAGCAGCTTGAGGATGGTATCGGCCAGGACGGTAAACGATTTGTCGATGAAATTATCGTTGCGCTGCGTGCGGGGCATGGCTCGCTCCTGGCACAGCTCCGACTGCTGTCCTCCAATCCTAGCTTGCCCGGGCTGCTGCTGGTCTAGAATTGGGGCCGTTGCCAGCGCCGCCACCCCTCATGTCCGCGATCGCCAGCGCCCCGTTCTCAGCCCAGGTCATTGCGGCTGAGGGGCTCAAGCCGCCGGAGTACGAAACCTTGGTGCAGGGCTTGGGCCGCCACCCTAACCGGGCCGAGTTGGGCATGTTCGGCGTCATGTGGTCCGAGCACTGCTGCTACAAAAACTCTCGCCCTTTGCTGGCGCAATTCCCCACCACCGGCGAGCGCATTGTGGTGGGACCGGGCGAGAACGCGGGGGTAGTCGATTTGGGCGATGGCCTGCAGCTGGCGCTGAAAGTGGAATCGCACAACCACCCCTCTGCCATTGAGCCCTACCAAGGGGCTGCCACGGGCGTGGGTGGCATCCTGCGCGACATCTTTACGCTAGGCGCCCGCCCGATCGCGTTGCTGGATTCGTTGCGCTTCGGCTCGCTCGAGGACGCTCGCGCCCGCCGCCTGTTTGCCGGCGTGGTTGAGGGCATCGCCGGCTACGGCAATAGTGTGGGCGTACCGACGGTAGGCGGCGAGGTCTATTTCGACCCAGCCTTTAGCGGCAACCCGCTGGTCAACGTCATGGCGCTGGGCCTGGTTGAGACTGAAGGGATTGTCCGGGCCGGCGCGTCCGGTATCGGCAACCCGGTCATCTATGCTGGGGCAACCACCGGCCGGGACGGCATGGGCGGGGCCAGCTTTGCCAGTGCCGAGCTGAGTGCCGATGCCAGCGACGATCACCCGGCCGTGCAAGTGGGCGATCCCTTCACCGAAAAAGCGCTGATCGAAGCCTGCCTGGAAGCGTTCCAGACAGGGGCTGTGGTCGCCGCCCAGGACATGGGCGCTGCCGGCCTCACCTGCTCGAGCGCCGAGATGGCGGCTAAAGGCAGGGTAGGCATCGAGCTGGATCTCGATCGCGTACCGGCGCGCGAGGCGGGCATGGGGGCCTACGAGTACCTGCTCTCGGAGTCCCAGGAGCGAATGCTGCTGGTCGCCCAGCAAGGGCGCGAAGCTGAGCTCACCGCCATTCTCCAGCGCTGGGGGCTTCACGCCACGGTCGCCGGCGCGGTCCTAGCTGAGCCGGTAGTCCGGGTTCGGTTCCAGGGGGGGGTTGCAGCTGAGGTCCCCGCGCGCGCCCTGACCGACGATGCGCCCACCTACCACCGCAGCAGCCCCAGCGAGCCGCCCGCCTACGCGCAAGCCGCCTGGCAGTGGCAGCCCCATGCCTTGCCACCGGCTACCCGGTCGGGGTTGGCCAACAATAGGGGCGAGCTGAGCTGGCGCCAGATCCTGCTGCAGCTGCTCGATGACCCCACCGTCGCCCCCAAGCGCTGGGTCTATCGCCAATACGACCACCAAGTCCAGAACAACACGGTCGCGCTCCCTGGGGCCGCCGATGCGGCCGTGCTGCGCGCGCGCCCGCAAGGGGCGGGCCAGCACATCAAGCGCGGCATTGCAGCCACCACGGATTGCAACGCGCGCTACGTCTATCTCGATCCCGAGGAAGGGGCCAAGGCCGCCGTTGCCGAGGCGGCACGCAACCTCAGCTGTGTAGGGGCCGACCCGCTGGCGGTGACCGACAATTTAAACTTCGGCAGCCCCGAGACCGAGGTGGGTTACTGGCAGCTTTCGGCCGCCTGCCGCGGCATTGCCATTGCCTGCCAGGCCCTAGAGACCCCCGTTGCTAGCGGCAACGTCTCGCTCTACAACGAAACCATCGACGCCCAGGGGACGCCGCAACCGGTTACCCCCACACCGGCCATCGGCATGGTGGGCTCGCTGCCGGATGTTACCCAGGCCTGCGGCAGCGGCTGGCAGGCCCCAGGCGATGCCATCTACTTGCTGGGAGACGGCGCTGGCGGCGTCACCTTGGGCGGCTCGCAGTACCTGGCCGCTGTTGGCGGTCAATGCACGGGCCGACCGCCGCGCGTGGACTTGGCGCTCGAGCGCCAAGTCCAGCAAGCCTGCCGCACGGGCATCCGGGCAGGCTACGTTCGCAGCGCCCACGACTGCGCCGAGGGGGGCTTGGCCGTCGCAGTGGCCGAAGCCTGCCTGGGCGGCGGGTTGGGGGCCGAGATCAATCTGGGGGCCCTGGAGGCGGACCGCAGCGAGTTGCGTTGGGACGCGTTGCTGTTTGGTGAGGCCGCCAGCCGGATTTTGGTGGCCGTCCCGCCCGAGCATCAGGCGGCGTGGGAGGCCGAGCTGGCGCAACAGCTGCCGCGAGCCTGGTACCGCCTGGGCGCGGTCTGCAGCGAACGGAGGGGCTTGCGGCTGCTCGCCGCCGATGGCGACGCCGTGCTGGACGCTAGCCTGGAGGTGCTGGCCCACGCGGCCGACAACGCGCTGGCGCGGCGCTTGCAGGAACCGCTTTGAGCGGGCCTGACTGGGCCGCTCCCAATTGTTAGGGTAAGGGTCGTTAAGCCCCAGTTAAAGCGCGCTGCCCACGGACTGCCCGCAAGGAAGCAAGCGTCATGTTGCCTGCTGCAGACGAGGGCGTGCCCCTCACCGCTCCGGACGCCGACCGGTTGAAGGACGCCTGCGGCGTCTTTGGCGCCTACGCCCCCGAGCAAGATGTGGCCCGGTTGAGCTATTTCGGGCTCTATGCCCTACAGCACCGGGGTCAGGAATCGGCTGGCATTGCCACCTTCGAGGGCGAGCGGGTCCACCTACACAAAGACATGGGCCTAGTAGCCCGGGTGTTTGATGAAGCCAGTTTGAACGAGCTGCCCGGGAGCGCCGCGATCGGCCATACGCGCTACTCCACCACCGGCTCCAGCCTGGTCGCCAACGCGCAACCCACCCTCGCGCACAGCCGCCTGGGGTCGCTGGCGCTGGCGCACAACGGCAACCTGGTTAACCCTGGCGAGCTGCAAGCGGCTCTCAAAGCCAGCCACTACGAGTTCGCCACCACCACGGACTCGGAGGCGATCGCGGTGGCCATTGCCCAAGAGGTAGACCGCGGCCAGGATTGGATCGCCGCGATCACCGCGGCCCTACAGCGCTGCAGCGGGGCGTACAGCTTAGCGATCGGGACCCCCACCGGCATTGCCGGGGTGCGCGATCCGCACGGCATCCGGCCGCTGGCGATCGGCACGTTGGGCGACAGTCCGCAGCGCTACGTTCTGGCCTCGGAGACGGCGGCGCTGGATCTCATCGGCGCCCGCTACCTGCGCGAGGTTGAGCCGGGGGAGCTGGTCTGGATCGATGAGTCCGGCCTAACGGCGTACCCCTTGGGCGATGCAGTCGAGCGCAAGCTCTGCATCTTCGAGATGATCTATTTCTCCCGGCCCGACAGCCTGGTCAACGGCGAAACCCTCTACAGCTATCGGGTGCGCTTGGGGCACCGCCTGGCGCGCGAGTCTCACATCGATGCCGATGTGGTCATTCCCGTTCCCGACTCGGGCGTGCCGGCCGCGATCGGCTTTGCCCAGACCTCGGGCATCCATTACGCCGAAGGGCTAATCAAAAACCGCTACGTGGGGCGCACCTTCATCCAGCCCACCCAAAGCATGCGCGAGGCCGGCATCCGGATGAAGCTCAACCCACTCAAAGATGTCCTGGCCGGCAAGCGCGTCATTATTGTCGATGATTCCATCGTGCGCGGCACGACCAGCGGCAAGATCGTCCAAGCCCTGCGCGACGCCGGCGCCGTTGAGGTCCACATGCGCATCTCCTCGCCACCGGTGACCCACCCGTGCTTTTACGGCATCGATACTGACAGTCAGGATCACCTCATTGCGGCAACCCAACCGGTGGATGAAATTGCCGATTCCATTGGGGCCGACTCGCTGGCCTACCTCAGCCTGGAGGGCATGCTGGAAGCAACCGGGCAAGATCCCAACCGCTTCTGTACGGCTTGCTTTACCGGGGACTATCCCATCCCCATCCCCGAGGCGCTGCAGCAGTCCAAACTCATCTTGGAGCGAAGCTCCTCCTAGGGCCTGCGGCAGCCACTCCTCACAGCGAAGGGACACGCCTTACGCTGGGATTGCCAATTTGTGTCTGCTCCCTAGGAGGCCACCATGCCCCAAGTCCGCGCTTACGGTGCCCAGTCGCCTACCGCCGAGCTGGCGCCGCTGATGATCGAGCGCCGGGCGCTGCGCCCCGATGACGTTGCGATCGCCATCCGCTATTGCGGCATCTGCCATACGGACATCCACTTCGTTCGCAATGATTGGGGCGGTACCGAGTACCCCATCGTGCCCGGTCACGAGATCGTCGGCCGCGTGACGGCAGTGGGCTCGCAAGTCAGCGCGTTTAGCGTCGGCGACACAGTCGGGGTAGGCTGCATGGTCGACTCTTGCCGCGAGTGTCGCGCCTGTCAGGATGGGCTAGAGCAGTACTGCCTCGAGGGCTGCGTGCTGACCTACAACGGCCACGACCGCCACGATGGCAGCCTCACCTATGGCGGTTATGCCGAGTCCATCGCGGTGAGCGAGCGTTTTGTGGTTCGCGTTCCAGACGGGCTCGATCCGGCCGCTGCAGCCCCCCTGTTGTGCGCCGGCATTACAACCTACTCGCCGCTCAAGCACTATGGCGTTCGGGCTGGCAGCCGCGTTGGCGTGGTTGGCATGGGCGGACTGGGCCACATGGGCATTAAGTTTGCCCGCGCTATGGGCGCGGAAGTTACGGTTTTCACGCGCTCCCAGGACAAAGTGACCGAAGCCCAGCGTCAGGGCGCCGACCGCGTTGTGGTCTCGAGCAACGAGCAGCAGATGGCCGAACTGGCGGGCCAGCTCGATTTCATCCTCGATACGGTCCCGGTCCAGCACGATCTGAACCCGTACCTCAAGGCGCTGACCTACGACGGCACCTACATCCTGGTGGGCTTGCTGGAACCCATCGATCCCCCACTGGATGCCGGCGCAATTGTAACCCAGCGGCGATCGCTAGCTGGTTCGCTCATCGGCGGCATGCCCGAGACTCAAGAGGTGCTCGATTTCTGCGCCGAGCACGGCATCGCTTGCAATATCGAGCGGCTCGACATTCGCAGCATCAACACAGCCTACGAACGGGTACAGCGTGGTGACGTCAAATACCGCTTTGTCATTGATATGGCTACGCTGACCGATGGGAGCAACGAATAGCCCCAGCAGTAGAGGGGGACCCCGCCAATAGCGGGGTCCCAATTGGGCAGCCCATGCACGACCGGTCGAGTCCAGGGTCGCTACAGGAGGTTTTCTCAATAGAGAGCGGACCTTGACCTGAACAAGGGCACGAATCGAGCGCTAGAGGGTCTGGCTGTAGGTTCGCAGTTTCTGGGCTGCTTGCAGGCCCGTTTGCGGACAGTTGGCAATTAAGCCGCGCACGAACGCTTCCGCGCGATCGCGATTGCCGTCGTTTTTATCCGTTGCAGCTAGCACCAGCCACGCTTGCCGATTGGGATCGCTGGTGTTTTGGCAAGTTTTTGCCCCGGTCGCGTAAAAGTCCTGTTGCGTCTCCAAGTTGCTGGGGACTTGCTGCCAGAGGGCAGTTGCCTCCTGCTGCGAGAGATCGGGGAAGCTTTGCTGAGTGCGTTGGTAGAGGGCCAAGGCTGCGCTGCTAGCGCCGCCGCCCTCGGAGGCCATTGTGGCAAGTGGGCCCACCTGACCGGTTGCCGCTAGGGCAGCAATTGAGCCCCAAACCGCAATCGTGCGCTTCCAGCGATTGTTATCCTTCATGCCGTCTCTCCAGCAGTTATCCCATGCCAGCCTACAGCCAGCCGTGCGCTTGTGGCAGCCAAGCAGCTGACTGCTAGCAGTGCTTCCTTTGTTCCCATCTTCGAGCCAAAGGCACTCTGGCACAACTGCCCAATGGCCTCATCCAGCCAGCGGAGGCAGTCCGTTTTGTAGGACTGGGTCCGTAGTTGGCATTAGCACTACCGAGTTGCGATCACCGAGCGGCGAGACGCCACGGCCGCTATAGTTGCGATCGACAAAGGCACGCTCAACCACCTACTCGTAGCTGATCGCATTTGGATGCATCGCCTTACTGGACAGGGGCCCACCTATCGAGCCCTGCCATTCCGTCAAGAGCAGCACCATGGCAGTCCGTGGATTGCCTATCAGCTACTCGCTTGGCTCCTCAAACAGCGCTGCCGCTAGTTCTAAAAAGCTCGGCCCCGCCTCGGGACTCTCCAGCACTAGGGCCAACCGCTCGTATCCGGTCCAGGTGAATACCACGCCGCCTTTCCCATCAGGCTCAAAATGCTGCGGCGCTTCCCCACCTAGCGCCTGCAGGACATCCAACCAAGCCCGCTCGAGCAGTTCCTCGCCTTCGGCCCTGGAAAACTCGGGGATAGCACCCCGTTCAAGCCGGTCCATAACGGCATCCGCTCGCTCGGACGGGAGCAGTGCTCCCAGCAGGTCCACCGACTGCAAGTAGGGATGCCGCGCGTGAAGGTAGGCCTCCAATAGCACGACATAGCTCGCCGCCCAAGCGTCCGAGCGCTTGCTGAGGGTGCGGCTCCCTCGCTGTACTAGCGCCTGGAAAAATGCTGGGACGCCCACCTGCGCTTCTAGCAGCTCGATGGGATCGGGCTCGATGACGGTACTGGCATAGCGCACGTACCAGTTCCAACCAGGGGGTGCCTGTCCGAGCAGATGCTCTCGTGCCTCCGGCGAGCACAGCAGGTGGCCTTCGCTGGCGGAGAAATCGTCGCCCGGCTCGAACCCAGCTTGCACGAGCTGGCAAGCCATCGAGGCGAGTAAGGACCGCGCACTGGGCATGCGATCACGCTTAGGCGGGACGGTACCCTCAAGCTAGCATCTGCCTGCCTACCCAGTTGCTGCAACGCAGCCCTCATACCAATTCTCGTGGCTTGTGCACTAGATTGCGACCTCCAAAACTTCCTCAATATGGGAGTCATATTTTTTGAAAAGCGTGCATCCACTGCTCAAATTGGTATCAAACCTATGCCACGGCAGCTCATTCCCATCTCGCGCGAGCGAGAGGAGGTTCTTAGCGGCAGCAGTTGGCTTGCAAGCCAGCCAATCGCCCAATTGCTGTCAGCTGCTGTCAGCAGGCCGCTGCTGTGCCAAAATAGGCGCGTTGTTTCCGATACCGAGTTGAGTTTATGTTGGATTTTCTTCAATCTGTTGGCATCAGTACAGGGTGGACGGTTATTGGCGTCCTGCTGCTGTTTGGATCGACGGTTCTGTTCGATCGCATTACACCACTCAACTATCGGCAAGAGATTCACAATGGCAACGTCGCTGCTGCGGTCGTGATTGCCGCAATTATTCTATCTATGGGCGCCATCGCAGTAGCCAATCTGGCTACCTAATCAGCAGCCTGAGATACCAAATATTATCTTTCATAATTGATGTCTGCTACAACTTACAAAACTTATCGTTTTATTGAGACAAGCTTAATTCTTTTTCCGATCTCGGCTGCTGCCATTCTGGCAACTTTCATACTGTCTTATTTGGGGCGACAGTCTTTGCTCTCCGAAACGGTGACTGCCCGCCCGATAGCCCGGCGAAACTAACGCTTCAGCGCGTTCCAGCCAATCGCCTCGGGGCGCTGCGCATTGACGTGCGCGCCCACGTTGCGAGCGACCGCTGGATCACTTACGAAGTGCAGCTGCGCGCGCGCGATGGCGACATCCTAGCTTCTGCCATCAAAAAAGGTTGGCATGAAACGGGCATTTGGCGCGAAGGCGGCGAGTCGGGGATGTGGGAAGAAAAGGATCTACGCGGCGGCTTTGATATAAAGCTAACTCAACAACAGGACATGCGACTGGCAATCGCCGTTCTTGACTACACCGATACGACTGGCGAACCAGTTGAAGAGAAAGCCAGATTTGATGTCACGGTCCGCAATGGTGTTATCGACACGCGCTACCTGTGGGCCGGTCTCGCTGGAACCGCTGCCTTGGGCGTGCTAGCCGCGATAGCCCTTAATTTTACCGGGAAGCGTATTATTAACGCCTCTGCAAACGATAGCGATGTCAGCGCTCGAGGAGTGGTAGGCGGTCGGAAGTCTTTGGTCAAAGTCAAAGTTGTCGTCCTAGCGGACGAAAATGCACCGGGCGTGTTGCAGGTGCATCTCAACATTCGCGATCGCAACGGCGAGCTGGTCCAACAGGAGAGGCTCTCGGTCCTACTCAGATGGTTGAGAGAGGACGGCGAAATCCAAGGTGGGCGCGGGATCGCTCGGTATTTTGTGCTACTCGAGCCCCGGGATTCCTACGGTTTCTACGTTGAAACTGTCCCCGATGGTCCCGTCGATCGCGTCACGCTATTTGTCGACGATGGAGTGCGGACCCTAACGCCTATTGAGGTCCACCATCTGACAACCTCCGCAGCTTGAGCGGTGAAACGCTAGGGAAAAGCCATGCTAGTTCGCCTGTTTGCAATTGCAGCCCTAGCCATCTCCGTTACCACGGTGTGGTTTGCCTGCACTGCCCGCTCGGCGCTGACGCTGCGCCAGGAGGGTGGCGATACGACCTATTGGCCGCGCCACGGAACCTATCCTTCAGGGTACTACCAAGGCGGTACCTGGATTATGCCCTCCAACCGCGCCCAATACCGCGGGTTTCGGGGTGGCGGTCCGGGCGCCGGCAAGTAACGGCTGAGGACCCCATACTGCGCTCGTGAACGATGCCACACCGCCAACGCTGAACCGCTCGCAGCGCAACCTCTTATACCAATTCTCGTGGCTTGTGCACTAGATTTTGCCCCTCGAAACTCCCTCAATATGGGAGTCATGTTCTGTAGTAAGCGTGCATCCGCTGCTCAAATTGGTATAACCAGCAGCAGTCGCGGCTGCTGACGCGCTTTGTCCAGATCGAGCTCGCGATAGGGCCCCTGAGCGCGTTGCTCCCGCTGGGACTCTTCGCCCTTTTCGTCGCCGATGGCTATCTTTGGCTCGGCCTGGCCCTGGTCACGCTCGTCCTAGGCACGCTCGCGGGATTGGAGGTGCCGCTGCTAACGCGCGCGTTGGAGCAGGAGCGGGGCGTTCGCAACGCCATTGCCGGCGTGCTGGCGCTCGACTACCTGGGGGCCTTGATTGGGTCGCTGGCCTTTCCGCTGGTGTTGCTTCCACTGCTGGGGTTTTTTCCAGCTGCTGCCCTTATCGGCGCCTTGCCGGCTGGCATGGTGTTTTTATTGGGGCGATCACTGGTCGTGCTGCGGCAGTGGCGCTTCTGGGGGCTGGGTTTAAGTCTGGGCCTATGCCTGCTGGCCCCGCTGACCGTTCCCATCGGCAACGCGTTGGAGAGCAACCTGTACGATGCGCCCATCATCTCGCGCACTCAGTCCGAGTACCAGCGCATAGTCCTGACGCGCCAGCAGCACGACGTTCGCCTGTTTCTGGATGGTGACCTGCAACTGTCCACTACCGACGAGCACCGCTACCACGAAGTGTTCGTCCATCCCGCCTTACAAGCAGTTCCAAGCCCCAAACGCATTCTGATTTTAGGCGGCGGTGACGGCATGGCCCTGCGCGAGGTTTTGAAATGGAAGACCGTGGAAGAAGCCGTCGTCCTCGAACTCGATCCCGCCGTGGTGGCGCTAGCCAGCCAGCACCCGCTGCTAGCGCGCGCCAATGGGAATGCCTTTAGAGTGCCTAACAAAACTGGTAGGGATGAGGAGGGAGAGCTCCGGTCTATGCCATGGCCAAACCGCTCGTACCCAACGAACTCTGGGCCGAAATCGAG
>PXQH01000009.1:32589-33569 GCA_003022125.1 Cyanobacteria bacterium QS_8_64_29
GGGATGAGCGGCGTGCTGACATTCACCAAGCCTTCCTCGAGCTGGGCTGCGCGCTCATCCTGTTCAACCACCTACAGAAGTTCTGTTAGGCGCTCTTAACGACCCGCGCGTCCGCGTCCGCTACGGTGATGCATTCAAGCGCGCCCCCGAGCTTCCCCAGCGCTTCGATGCCATTCTGGCTGACTTCCCCGATCCGGACCGAAAAGCGACAGCCAAACTGTACTCGGCTGGCTTTTACCGCCGCCTGCTGGGCCGCTTAGCACCCGAGGGGGTATTCGTGACGCAAGCCTCCAGTCTCTTCTTTACCCCGCAAACCTTGGCATGCATTCGCGCCACCCTCGAGGCGGCAGTGGGCGGTGCCGTCTACCCCTATCGCGTCAACGTTCCCAGCTTGGGCCCCTGGGGATTTGTCATGGCCGCACAGG
The DNA here is from genome assembly GCA_003022125.1 of Cyanobacteria bacterium QS_8_64_29. Classification (NCBI taxonomy): domain Bacteria; kingdom Bacillati; phylum Cyanobacteriota; species Cyanobacteria bacterium QS_8_64_29. The sequence goes on from PXQH01000009.1 coordinate 33,015, forward strand.
GCGCGTCCTTATCGCCGGGCGAGCCTGCCCCTCTGCCGGTGGCAACTGAATTCCTAACGCCGGAGCTGACGGCAAGCCTTTTCCAGATGCCAGCCGATCTTCCCCTGGCAACAGACGGCGTGCGCATCAATCAGCTGGCGCATCCCAAGCTCGTTCAGTACTACCACAATCCCCGCTGGGGACTCTACTAATCGATCCGTCCCATGCATTCTGAGGTCTTCCCATGTTGTGGTTCGTTTGGCTTGTCATTGCTGGCATTGTGGTTGTCGGCATCTTGCTGGTGGTGCGTCGCGCTCGCCCACCAGCAGCACCAAAGCAATCGCCTCTTCTCGAGCGCACGGTTTTCGACCTGCAGTTGGGAGACATCGTCCAGTATTTTGAGACGGACTGGGTAGTCGAAGGCTGGCTGACCTACCGCCAGGACGGTTTCAGTTGGTGCAAATACCTGCTCCAGGATGGAGAACGCATCCGCTGGCTCTCGGTGGAGGAAGATGACGTGGTGCGGGTGGCATGGCTGGCTCCGACTAAAGCGTTGAGCTTCGAACGCGAGCCACC
>PXQH01000010.1 GCA_003022125.1 Cyanobacteria bacterium QS_8_64_29
CGCGCGCTACGATTGATGGATAGCAATCTCGATCCGCTGCGCACGCACGGAAGGTTAATTATGGCCGATACGAAACTCGCCCTAACAGAAGAAAACGTCGAGCAGGTGCTGGAGCAGCTGCGGCCGTACCTAATGGCGGATGGCGGCAACGTGCAGCTTTACGAAATTGATGGCCCTGTCGTCAAACTGCAACTGCAAGGCGCCTGCGGATCCTGCCCGAGCTCGACCATGACGCTCAAAATGGGGATCGAGCGCAAGCTCCGCGAATCCATCCCCGAAATTGCCGAAGTGGAAGCCGTGATGGAATAGCGGCACCAGCGCCGACGGTGCTTGCCAGTGAGGGGACCGCCTAGCGGCCCCTTCGTTAGTAGCTGCCCTGCTCGGCATGCGCCGCTCAGGCTTGGCCAGCCAGCAATCGGGCTAGCTCGCTAAAGCCGGCTCCCTCGGCTGCGGTGGTGATGTAGGCAGGGTGGTGCCTCAGGGCATCCGTATAGGCGCGGATGTTGGCGACCCCTGCCGAGAGCGGAAACGCTTCGGCATCGAATAGCGGATCGTCGTTGGGGCTATCGCCCACTGCAAGCACTTGATGCGGCGCAACTTGCGAGGAGAAGCGCTCGATGGCCTGCCAAGCGCCGGTTGCCTTATCCGGCCAAGGGGGCTTGATGTGGCACTGGACGGTACTGTAAGTAAATTCCCATCCCCATTCGCGGCACGCCTGTCCGAGCGCTTGCAAGCGCTCGGGGCTCAGCCCGGCAACATCGAAGGTCCAATCGGTCATGCGGAAGCGGTTGTCTGCCGATTCGGCTAGCTCGGGATAGTGCGCCTGCAGGGCGCGAAATGCATCCGCTAGCTGCTGGCGGTGCCGATCCAGGTTGGGGAACGGCGCCAGGATGGCGGGCCGATCGCGCTCGGCCGCATGCAAGAGGCCACCATTTTCGGCGATGGCGCCGGTAATGGGCAGATAGCGGACCAGGCCGCTGACCCAACCGGCCGATCGCCCCGTCACAATGAGGACGGCAATCCCGGCTTGGGCCAGCGATTCCAACGCTTGCAGCAGGGTGGCCGTCAGTTTGCCCTGTTGCGTCAGCGTCCCGTCCAGATCCGTGGCCATCCAGCGGACGGCTTGCAGCTCGCCCCGGGCGGCGGCGGACGCAATCGGGGTTAGCGGCATGCTACAGGCGCAACTGAGGCATTGCGCGCGCTACGCCATGGCCGGTACGGGAACGCTCAGGTGCGGATAGAGCGGAAAGCGCTGGCAAAGTGCGCGGACGCGATTTTGGCAGTCGCTTTGGACGCGCTCGCTTTCAGGGTCGAACAAGCGATCAGCGATGGTATCGGCGATCTCGGTGAACTCGGCTGCCTCCATGCCGCGCGTTGTGACGGCAGGCGAGCCCAATCGCAAGCCGCTGGTCACAAAGGGCGATTCGGGATCCAGCGGGACTGTGTTTTTGTTAGCGGTGATGTTGATCTCGCCCAACAGTTGGTCCGCTCGCTTGCCAGTCATGCCAATAGAGCGCAGATCCAGCAGAAGCAGGTGATTGTCCGTGCCTCCTGAGACCACCTTGAAGCCCCGCTCTTGCAAGCGCTGGGCCAGCGTCTGCGCGTTGGCAATGACTTGGGCGGAGTAGCGCTGGAAGTCAGGCGTTAGTGCTTCGCCAAAGGCAACTGCTTTTCCGGCGATCGCGTGCTCGAGGGGGCCGCCCTGGGAACCGGGAAATACTGCCTTGTTGAGCTTTTTGCCCAGCTCCGGATCGCGGGTCAGGATCAGGCCGCCGCGCGGGCCCCGCAGGGTTTTGTGGGTGGTGGTGGTGACGGCATCGCAGTGGGGCACTGGGTTGGGGTGGTGCCCTGAAGCAACCAAGCCGGCAATGTGGGCGATGTCGGCGACCAAGTAAGCACCAACCTCATCGGCGATCGCGCGGAATTGTTCGAAATCGATTTGGCGCGGATACGCCGAGTAGCCGCAGATGATGAGCTTGGGCCGCTCTTGCCGGGCGAGCTCGCGGATGCGGTCGTAGTCGATGCGCTCGCTTTGGGGATCGACGCCGTAGTGGCAAACCTGGAACCACTTGCCGGAGACATTAACGGGGGAGCCGTGGGTGAGGTGACCGCCATGCGACAAGTCCATGCCCATGATCTTGTCGCCGGGCTGCAGCAGGGCCAGAAAAACGGCAAAGTTGGCCTGCGCCCCCGAGTGCGGCTGTACGTTCGCGCTGGCTGCCCCGAACAGCTGTTGGGCGCGATCGATGGCCAGCTGTTCGGCACGATCAATAAACTCGCATCCGCCGTAGTAGCGCTTGCCCGGGACCCCTTCGGCGTATTTATTGGTCAGGACCGATCCTTGAGCCGCCAGTACGGCGGGTGAGGTGAAGTTCTCGCTTGCGATCAGCTCCAGGTGGTCGCGCTGGCGCTGGAGCTCGAGTTGTAGCGCCTCCGCAACTTGGGGATCGTTTTGAACCAGAAAATCCAGATTGGTTTGAGTCACGTTGAATCCGTCCCAATTTCAATAGAGGCCGGCCGGTAGCCGCTGCTGCACCGCGCTCGGTGCCAGTAAGTCTCGACGGCCGACGCCTGGAGACCTGCCGGCGGGGCACCGCCAGCAAACCGCTATCAGTTTAACAAATCCGCCGCGGCCAGCGAACGCCCATGCCAGCGGCCCCAACACGCGAGGGGACCGGACAGGCGCTGGCGCACGCTCGGCCCTATTTCCAGCTGCGCATCGACTGCCTCCCCCACGCCATACGCTAAGCTATGGGCTAGCTACGCGATTGGCGAGGGTGCAACTCGAGGAGGGGCGATGGGCTCTGTCGATGCCAAGGACCGGTTTTTTGCTGCCCTGCCTTATCTGCTGCCGCTGATCTATGTCGTGCCGTTCGGGCAGTACCTTTTCAACCAGTTTCCGGCCCTGCAGCTGATCTATCTGCCAATTCAGCCGCTACTGCAGCTGTATTCTGTTTTCCCCTTCTTTGGCCTGATCGTGTTTATCGTGCTGCTGTTTCTTGTGGTCCGCAACGAGGACATCAGCCACTTCATCCGCTTCAACACGATGCAGGCCATCTTGCTCGATATTTTGCTGATCCTGCTGCGGTTTGCATCGCGCATCTTCGGGCAGGGCCTGCAAGGCACGTTCCTGCTGGAGACGCTTTTCAACGTTGTCTTTTTGGGCATGCTGGCTGCCTGCATTTACGCGATCGCCCAGTCGGCGCTGGGCCGCTACGCCGAGATTCCGGCAATTTCGGAGGCCGTTCACGGTCAGGTTCGCTAGCGCCCAGCCCGTTTTGACGCCGGCGCTGTCCTGCTCCACAATAGGTAGCTCCCAGCGGCGGTAACTGCCGCCCGCCGTTCCTTGCTTCCGAGGCGCGCGCTCGGAGGCCTGATCGTCCGCAAGGAGGTACCATGCAGCGCAGCTACGAAACCATGTACATTCTGCGTCCGGATCTATCGGACGAGCAGATTGAGGAAGTCATGACTCGCTTCCAGAGTTGGCTGAGCGAGCGTGGCGGTCAGGATATCCAGGTCCAAAACCGGGGCAAGCGGCGCTTAGCTTATCCCATCAAGCGCCACACCGAGGGCATCTACATCCAGACCAACTACACCCTCGATGGAAGCCAGATCGCGCCCTTCGAGCGGGCCCTGCGCCTAAGCGATGAAGTTATCCGCTACCTGACCCTCAAAACCGAGGCTTCCCCCTCAGGGGCCCCCGCTGAGGAAGAAGTAGCAACCGGAACGAGCGGCGCTAGCTAGCCCGCCCTTTTGGGCTCTAAAAAGCCGTTGCCTTAGCCGGGCAACGGCTTTTTGCATGCTTGCGGCCCTTGGGCTTATTTGTAGGCCTCCATGCCCGCGCAGGAGCAGACCAGGTTGCGATCGCCGTAGGCATCGTCGATGCGCGCCACGGGCGGCCAATATTTGTATTCCCAGAGCCAGGGGGCTGGGTAGGCAGCATGCTCGCGCGCGTAGGGGCGCTGCCAGTCGCCAGCAATCAGTACCTGATGGGTGTGGGGCGCATGCTTGAGGGCATTGTTGTCGGGATCGGCCTCGCCGCGCTCGATGGCTGCAATTTCGTCGCGGATGCCGGCCATGGCATCGCAGAAGCGATCAAGCTCGTCCTGCGACTCGCTCTCAGTAGGCTCAACCATCATGGTCCCGGCCACCGGCCAGGACACTGTGGGGGCGTGGAAGCCGTAGTCCATCAACCGCTTGGCGACATCGCCCACAGTAATGCCGGCGCTCTGCTTGATGGGGCGCAGATCGACAATGCACTCGTGCGCGACCAGCCCGGTATTGCCTTTGTAGAGAATGGGGAAGCATTCCTCGAGCCGGTGGGCGAGGTAGTTGGCGTTGAGGATGGCCACTTGCGAGGCCTGGGTGAGGCCCCGAGCCCCCATCAGGCGGACGAACATCCAGGAGATGGGCAGGATGCTGGGGCTGCCCCATGGGGCCGCCGCGATCGCGCCAATGCCGAGCTCGCCGCCCGTTTCGATAACAGGATGGCCGGGCAGAAAAGGGGCTAGGTGCGGCGCAGCGCCGATCGGGCCCATCCCGGGACCGCCCCCGCCGTGCGGAATGCAAAAGGTCTTATGTAGGTTGAGATGGCAGACGTCGGCGCCGTAATCAGCCGGCCGGCAAAGGCCCATCTGGGCGTTGAGGTTGGCCCCATCCAAATACACTTGACCGCCATACTCGTGGATCAGGTCGCAGATTTGCTGGATGTTGTCCTCAAACACGCCGTGGGTGGAGGGATAGGTAACCATTAGCGCGGCCAGGCGCTCGGCGTACTGCTGGGCTTTGGCGCGCAGATCGGCCATGTCGATGTTGCCCTGCGCGTCGCAGTCAATGGCAACTACCTGCATGCCCGCCATGACCGCACTGGCGGGGTTGGTGCCGTGGGCCGACTCGGGGATCAGGCAGATGTTGCGCTCACCTTCCCCGCGCTGCTCGTGGTACTTGCGGATGACCTTGAGCCCGGCGTACTCGCCTTGCGAGCCGGCATTGGGTTGCAGCGAGATGGCCTCAAACCCGGTAATTTCGGCCAACCAACGCTCGAGCTGCTCGAACAGGATTTGGTAGCCGCGGGCTTGCGAGCGCGGTGCGAATGGGTGCAGCTTGCCAAATGCCGGCCAAGTCACCGGCAGCATCTCGGCCGCCCCGTTGAGCTTCATCGTGCAGGAGCCCAGCGGGATCATGGAGGTTGTCAGTGACAGATCTTTGGCCTCGAGGCGCTTGAGGTAGCGCAGCAGTTTGGTCTCGGTGTGATAGCTATTGAAAACGGAATGGGTCAAATAAGCGCTTTGGCGCACCAAGGGCGCGTCCCAGGCAACCTCGGCGTCGCCAGCTAGCGCCTCGGGCTCGAACGGCAAGCGCCCGCTAGCCGCAAAGACCTGCCAGAGCGCGATTAAGTCGTCGCCGGTGGTGGTTTCATCCAGCGCGATGCCCACACTGCTGGCATCGAACGAGCGCAGGTTGATCCCGCGAGCCTCGGCCGCTTCCAAAATGGCGGCGGCGCTCTGCTGGGGCGAGTCGGCGGTAACGCTAACCCGGATGGTGTCGAAAAAGCACGGCGTTTCCAGGCGATAGCCCAACCGCTGCAGCCCGGCTGCCAGCGTTGCTGTCAGGTTAAAAACGTTGCGGGCAATGCGCGCGATGCCCTGCGGCCCGTGATAGACCGCATAGGTGGAAGCCATGGCAGCCAGCAGCACCTGCGCCGTACAGATGTTGCTCGTGGCGCGATCGCGGCGAATGTGCTGCTCGCGCGTTTGCAGGGCCAACCGCAGGGCGGGATTGCCATCGGCATCGTAGGACACGCCCACCATCCGACCGGGAATGCGGCGCTTGTAGGCCGCCCGGGTGGCAAAGTACGCAGCGTGGGGACCGCCGTAGCCCAACGGCACCCCAAAGCGTTGCGTATTGCCCACCGCAATGTCAGCGCCGAGCTCGCCCGGGGGCGTCAGCAGCGCCAAGCTCAGGGGATCGGCCGCCATGGTGACCAGGGCGTTGCTGGCGTGCGCCCGCTCGATGAAGCCGCGGTAATCGTAAATCGTTCCGTCGGTCGCCGGGTACTGCAGCAAGGCGCCAAAGACAGGCTGCCGCTCGAAGTCGAAGCTGTGGTGGTCGCCGACAATAACCTCAATCCCCTGGGATTCGGCCCGCGTCCGGACGACCTCGATGGTCTGAGGGTGGCAAGCCTGCGAGATGAAAAAGGCGTTGGCTTGGGCCTTGGCCACGTTGCAGCTTAGGGTCATGGCCTCGGCGGCTGCCGTGCTCTCATCCAGCAGCGAGGCATTGGCAATGTCGAGCCCCGTCAGGTCGATGACCATGGTCTGGAAGTTGAGCAGGGCCTCCATGCGGCCCTGGGCGATCTCGGCCTGATAGGGGGTATAGGCGGTGTACCAACCGGGATTCTCCAGAATGTTGCGCTGGATGACCGGTGGGGTAAAGCAGTCGTGGTACCCCATGCCGATAAACGAACGAAAGACCTGATTGCGATCGGCGATCGCCTGCAGTTCCGCTAGCGCGGCCCGTTCGCTGCATGCCTCGGGCAACTGCAGCTCGCGCCCCAGGCGGATGGCAGCGGGGACGGCAGCATCCGCCAGCGCATCGAGGCTGCTAAAGCCCAGCGCTTTGAGCATCCGCTCGATTTGGTCCGCGCTGGGATCGACGTGCCGGCCGACAAAAGAATCGAGCTGGGTGAGCTTGCCCTCAATGGCGGAACCACTGCTCTCGGCCTCGGCAGCCGTGGCGGGTCGGCTATCTAAACTGACCATAGCGAGTTAGTTGGAAATGGATGGGGACAGGAGTAGCGCACGCGCTTATCACTTTGTAACAAACTGATATTTGCCCGTTCGGCGTGCGGCGCTACCGGGGTTAGCTCCCTTCAACTTTGGCTCGGTACTCTTGGGCCGAGAGCGCATCGTTGAGGTCGTTGGGATCGTCCATGCGGACTTTGAGCAGCCACGCATCCCCGTAGGGATCTTCGGCAATCTGCTCGGGGGACTCGACGACTGCATCGTTGCGCTCGATTACGGTCCCGGTCACGGGCGAATACATGTCTTCAACGGCTTTGACCGACTCCACCGTGCCGAATCCTTTTCCCTTCTCGACAGCGTCGCCGGGCTCGGGCAGCTCGACAAACACGATGTCGCCGAGCTGATCGACAGCATAGGCGCTGATGCCAATGGTGGCCGTATCCCCATCGGCGTGGGCGTACTCGTGGCTGTCGAGGTACTTCAGATCGTCTGGGTATTCCATAGCCATTTTGCGTCTCGGATCTGCGGCAGCAGGGAACCCCATGCCGGCGCTGCCCTAGCTGCCGAGGGCTGGCACCTGCTGGCGCTAGCTACAAGCTTCTCACGAATCGGGGAACGGCACAATTGCCCGTGCCGGCGCGCTGGCAACTCTAGCGCCGGTGTAGGGTCGGGCGCTAGGCCGGGCGGTAGGGCGAGCGGTAGAACGGGCGCTTGACTACGGTGGCGGGATGGGATTGGCCGCGAATTTCAACGGCAACCCGATTGCCAACCGCTGAGGATGCCTGGGGCAGGTAGGCCAGCGCGATCGCGCGCTCTAAGGTGGGGGAAAACGTCCCGCTGGCGATCTCGCCGACCGCTTCATCGCCAATGCGCACCGGATAGCCGTGGCGCGCAATGTGGCGCCCCTCCATTTGCAGTCCCACCAGCCGGCGCCGAACGCCTTGGGCTTTTTGGCGCTCGAGCGCCTCGCGGCCCAGAAACGCCCCTTTACGCTCGAGATGGACCAGCCAACCCAATCCGGCTTCCAGCGGCGTTGTCGTCTCGGCAATTTCGTGGCCGTAGAGTGGCAGGGCAGCCTCGAGGCGGAGCGTGTCGCGCGCGCCCAAACCGCAAGGGGCAACCCCGGCTGCCATCAGCAATTGCCACAAGCGCCGACCGGCCTCGGGCGCGAGCATGATTTCGAAGCCATCCTCTCCCGTATAGCCCGTGCGCGAGACGAATGCCGGCTCGCCAGCAATGGCGGTCTGGCAGTGCCCGAACGGTTTCAGCGCGCTCAGATCGGCGTCGGCATGCGGTTGCAGGGTCGCAATGGCTTGCGGTCCCTGCAGCGCCAGCAAAACTTGCTCGTCCGAGCGATCCCAGAGCTCGACGGCCGTATCGGCTAGCTGCGCGCGCAGCCAGTCGCAGTCCTTGGCTCGCGTTGCCGCGTTGACGATCGCGAGGCCCTGCTGCCGGCCGCTGCCATCTTGGCCCTGGTAGTAAAAAATGAAGTCATCGACAATCCCAGCCCCCTCGTTCAGCAGCACCGTATACTGGGCCTGACCGGGTTGCAGGCGTTCCAAATCGGACGGAACTAGCGGTTGCAGGGCGGCAAGCAGATCCCGAGCGCTAAGGGCAAATTTGCCCATGTGCGAGATATCGAACAAGCCCACCGCCTGGCGCACCGTGTGGTGTTCGCGTTTGAGCCCGGCGAACTGGACTGGCATCTGCCAGCCCGAGAATTCGGTCATGCGCGCTTGCTGCTCTAGCGCCAGATCGTAGAGTGGCGTCTGCGCCGGCGCTTGGGCCGTTGCAGGCGATTGGGATGGGGTGCTTGCCGAAGAACGGGCTGACTGTGTCACGAATGCGGAGGTTTTGCCTTCAAATAGCCTTAATTATCCTAACGGGCGGCTGCGACTGGGAAGCGTTTGGGGTCGCGGGCTTTGCTCTTAACTTTTATTAAGATACGGGCAGGGTTAGCCACTGACAGGAATTGAGGCAATCGTGGCGTTAGGGCTGTTGCTGGGAACTGCCAGTTGCCTGGCTTGGTTTTTGAGTGCCTTGGCCGGCGGTGGCAGCGCCCTGATCTTGATTCCGGCAGTCAGCGTTGGCGTGGGGCCTGCTGCCGTTCCACCCGCGATCACCGTTGGGATGCTCATCGGCAACGGCCACCGCGTCGGGCTGTACTGGCAGGGCATCGACTGGCACGTAACGCGCTGGTACTTGCCCGGCGCGATCGCGGGCGCCATTGGGGGCGCCTTCGTTTTTAGCCGGCTTGACGCGGACCGGTTGGGAGTGCTGCTGGGGGCATTTCTGCTGCTGTCGTTTGCGAGCTACCGCTGGCAGCAAACCCTTCCTTGCCTGCAAGCGCGCGCCTGGCACTTTCTGCCCGCCGGGTTTGCCTACGCGTTCCTGTCTGGGGTGGTTGGCAGTACGGGGCCGCTGCTCAACCCGTTCTATTTGAGCTACGGCCTGGCCAAAGAGCGCTTGATCGCCACTAAATCGGCTAACATCACCGCCGTCCACCTAACCAAAGCCCTTGCCTACGCAGCCTTTGGGACGTTGAGTTGGCCTTATTGGGGCTATGGGCTGATTTTGGGGGCAGGCGCCATTCCGGGCAACTGGTTGGGGCGGCGCGCCCTGCAAAACGTGGCGGAACACCGATTCCAGCAGATCGTCATCTCGTTTGTTGCCTTTAGCGGTGCCCTGTTGCTCTGGCAGCAGCGCGACTGGTGGGCATTCTGGCTGTGACCCCGCTCGCGATAGAATTGGGGGCGCAGTTCTGCTCAAGCGGACGCCATGCTGACGCTCAAGATCGCCGTTTATCTGGTCGTGACGTTTTTTGTCGCGTTGTTTGTGTTTGGCTTTTTATCCGGCGATCCGGCCCGCAATCCCAAGCGGCGCGATCTGGAATAAACGCGCGAGCTGCGGGGGCAGGGCAAGTCTCCAACTCTATCCGAGGGGGCGAGAGCGCTCCCTAAAGCGATGCGCTTGCGCCCGGTACTAGGATTGGGCTCGCTCGGCCTGCGACTGCCGCCATGCCGCCATTGCCACCACCGCCCGAACTGCCGCCGCTAGTCCGCACGCAATGCCCGCCCGAGGCCCCCTCCCCGGCAACCGCGCAAGCCCCCCAACAACAGGCACCGGTCCCCAAGCTGCGCCTGCAGTCGCGCTCGGCAGGCAAACGGGCGTTCGCATTTGCCTTCCCGCCCCAGCAACCGGCGGTGCGGATCGCCCAGACCCAGGTCCCAACGCCTGAGGAGTCCCCCATACGCGCGATCGAGGTCCGAGCCGATCGGGTGAACTACGACCGGCAGCAGCGGAGCGTGACGGCTGAGGGCGAGGTCGTAGCGCGCTTCATCCAGGGCGAGCTCACCGCCGATCGCGTCCGCGTCGATCTGGCCGAGCGGGTGGCCGTTGCTAGCGGCCAGGTTGCGCTCCAGCGCGGCCGGCAGCGGCTGCGCGGCGAGCGCTTTGAATACCGCTTTGCCCAGGACAGCGGCACCATCACCAATGCCCGCGGCGAGATCTACATTCCCACCCTCAGCCGCGATACGAGGCAAACCCTGCCCAACGATGCCAGCACCAGCGGCTTTGCCCGGCAGCCGCTCGGCGATCGCCTCGCTGCCCAAGGGCCGCAGCAGGTGCGCCCGGAAGGCGGCGCCCGAGTTGAGCTCGGTGCGGGCGAAGGTCGGGATCTGGAGCGAGCCGAGCGGCAACCGGCGGCTGAAGGCGGCATCAATCAGTTGCGCTTTCGTGCCAAGCGCCTCGAATTTGACGGGCAAAACTGGCAAGCGCAAAACATCCGCATTACCAACGATCTGTTCTCGCCGCCCGAGCTAGAGGTGGCTGCTGACGCGGCCCAGCTAACCCATCTGGGGCCTAGCCGCGATAAGGTCAGCGCCCAGGACCCGCGCCTTGTCTTCGACCGCACGCTATCGCTGCCCATCCTGCGCAACCAAGTCATCCTGGCCGAGCGCGCCAGCGATCCGGCTCTGGTCAACGTGGGCTTTGACAGCGACGAGCGCGGCGGCCTGTACCTCGAGCGCAGCTTCGAGCTCATCCAGACCCCAAAGCTGCAGCTGGAGCTGACACCGCAGTACTTTCTGCAACGGGCTGCCTTCGATAGTAGCCCCTTGGGGCTGGCTACCTTGGGGCTTAAAGCCGACTTGGAAGCCCAGCTGGCGCCGCGTACGCGTCTGAACGCCTCGGGTGAGATTGTGGGATTCAATCTAGGCGAGCAGGCCCCCAATGCCACCGAGGCGGAAGAAGCCGAGGACAACTTCGAACGGCAGCTTCAAGGCCGCGTGCGGCTGAGGCAGCTTGTGGGCGATCGGGAGCGCCCGCACGTGCTGAACCTGGAATACAGCCACAATGAGCGCGTTTTTAATGGCTCGCTCGGCTTCGAGACCGTCCGCAACAGCCTGGGCGCTTATGTAACCTCGCCCACCCTAACGCTGGGCGATACGGGGATCCGGTTGAGCTACCAGGCTGGGGTGCAGCGCATCACCGCCCAAAGCGATCGCCCAGCCTTGCTGGAGGCAGGCAAGACCCAGGATCTGGCGACCCTGACGCGCTACCAAGGGGCTGCCTCGCTCAGCCGCAATTTCACCCTCTGGGAAGGCGAGGCCCTCCCCCGGAGCGAAGACCAGGGGCTGCGCTATACGCCGGTGCCGGTGGTGCCGTATCTGGAGCTAACGACTGGCCTCACCGGTGCCTTTAGCGGCTACAGCAACGGCGATGCGCAGCGCTCGTTGAGCGGCAGCATCGGCGTGCGGGGCCAAATCGGCCACTTTTCGCAGCCGGTTTTGGACTACACCGGCTTCAACCTCCGCTACACGCAGGCACTGCGCGACGGCACCTCGCCGTTCCAGTTTGATCGGGTCGCCGATCGGCAGGTGCTGGAGCTGGGCATCACGCAACAGATCTATGGCCCCGTTCGGGTAGGGGTTCAAACGGCATTCGATCTGGCCGATGGCGACACCATCAGCACTGACTACGTGCTGGAGTACAGCCGCCGCACCTACAACGTCGCTTTGCGCTACAACCCCGAGCTCGGGCTGGGCGCGATCCGCTTCCGCGTCCATGGGTTCAACTGGGAAGGCTCAGCAGAGCCCTTTTCCGAGAGCAGCGTTCGCGAGGTCCGGCAAGGGGTCACGCGCGATTGAGCTACTAACGGCCCTGCCCTCCGCGCCGCAGCCATTGCCCCAACCGGGCAAGGCGCTGCTCGAGCCATAGCAAGGCACCATCCAGCCAGACCAAAAGGCGAGCGAGCGGATGGCGCACGTAGCCGCTCGCGCGCGCAGGCGTCTCGATGGCCTCGGCTGCTTCCGCCTCCTCCTCCTCGGGCGCGAGGGCGTCCTGCAACTGGTCCCACCAACCTTGTTGTTCGCTGCTGCTCTCCAGCGGTGCTTGCTCTGGGGTGGGCGCAGCGTACAGATCCGACCAGCTCAGCCAGGGCGTGCCCTCCGCTGCGGATGGGGTGGGCTCGCTCCCAGCCGCACGGCCCAAGCGCTGGGCCCATCCCTCCAGCCGGTCGCTGGCTTGCCGCAGGCGCACGGCCAGCAGTTGCGGAGATGGGGCCGAGCGGGCCTCGTCGAATAGGTTGAGCGCGATCGCTAGCGAATTCGGGCGCCGGCCGGGCGGGCCGAGTGCAGCTGGCTGCAAGGGAGGGAAGCGCGAGAAGGGGGAATCGAATTCGTGCCGGTACCAGTACGCTGCCAGTTGCTGGCGCAGGTAGTGCTGCAGGGCATGCTGCTGCGCGGGCGCTAGCAGGGGCAGCGCCTGGTTGTCGGCGCCGACCAGAACGGGCTCGCCACTCTCGCGCAGCACGGCAACCCCACGGATGGCAGCGCGCTCGGCGCTCGCAGTGCGCTCGCGTACGAGCGCGCGCTTGAGCCCCTGCCAAGGGGCAAGCAGGGCAGGGCGCGCTCCGAGGACCTCGGCGCTTTTGAGCTCGCCGCGGGCGCTGTAGCGGATGCGGATGGCGGCCAAAGTGGCTCGGATGGGGGCATCCGCGCTCGGTGGGGCATCGCCCGGCAGGCGCCCAGTGGGCGGCTGGGTCGATGCCAGGGCAAAGCTGCCGCGCACCAGCAAATACAGCGGATAGAGCAAGACTTGCCCGCTCCAAGCAGCAGCAACTCGCAATCGCCGCCAGGTGTGCCCGAGCTGCTGGCTCAGGCGCAGCGAGCGGCGAGCGATCCAGGCAAGCGCCCGACTCCGGTACGGGCCAAACGGCATATGGCTAGCCGATGCGCTAGTTGCGCCCTCAGTCTATAACGGTTGCAAGTGCCGATTTCGTTTGCCCCGCCTGGCAGTCACAATGGCAATCGTATTGCTCGCAGCTGCTTGCCGTGCGCCCTCGTCCTGCCAATTGGCTTCTCAAACTGCTCCCTCCGGTCGCCATCGCGATCACGATTCTCGCCCTAACCTCAGAAACGCTCGTCCGCCTGCTCACCGAAGCCTGGTGGTTTGCGGCGCTCGACTTTGCCGGGACGTTCTGGAAGCGGCTGGGATGGCAGGTTCTAACCTGGGTGGCCACCTTTGCTGCCTTTGCGGCTTTTTTGGGCCTCAATGCCGCGCTTGCCCTGCGCCCGCAAGGCCAATCCCGCCGCAGTCGCCACCTGGATGAGGCCCGCGGCGCGCTCAAAATCGCACTGCCTATTGCGATCACCCTGCTGGCACTGATTGCAGCCAGCAGCGCGGCCGGCTGGGAGACGCCGCTCAAGTTCATCCACGCCAGCTCGTTTGGGACGCGCGATCCAGTTTTCGAGCGCGACATTGGCTTTTATGCGTTCCGGCTGCCGTTCTATCAGGGCCTGCACGGCTGGCTGCTCGGGCTGGTCGTGGCTGGGCTGGCCGTAACCGTTCCGCTCTACGCGCTCGCTGGGGGCATCGATCCGCAGCGGGGCTGGCGCCGCGCGATTGCCGGGCAGGCCAAAACGCACGTCACGCTGCTGCTGGTCGCGCTGGCGCTGCTGTTGGCCCTAGGGTTCTGGCTGGAGCGTTACCAGCTGCTGTACTCAACGGCAGGGGCCGTCACGGGGGCAGGCTTTACCGACATTCACGCCCGACTGCCAGGCTTGGAGGCCATGAGCGTGGTTGCGGTCGCGCTGGCGGTAATGCTGCTGCTCTCGCTGCAGCAAACCAGCCTGCAACTGCCGGCCTTGGGAGTGGGCGGGTACGCCGTTGCGGCCCTGGTGCTAACCCAGATCTATCCCAGCCTGCAGCAGCAGCTGGCAGTCGCCCCCAACGAGCTAGCCCGCGAGAAGCCCTACCTCGAGCGCGAAATTGCCCTAACGCGGCAGGCTTATCGCCTCGATGAAGTCGAGCGCTCTGCCTATCCGGGCAACGCGCCGCTCGAGCGGCAAGACCTCGAGGCCAACCAAGCCACCGTTCGCAACATCCGCCTCTGGGACTACCGGCCGCTAGAGACCACCTACCAGCAGCTGCAAGGCATCCGGCCCTACTACACCTTTCCGGATGTCGATGTGGATCGCTATACCCTCAATGGCAACTACCGGCAAGTCACGCTCGCGGCGCGCGAGCTGGCCGATGCCCCTAGCGATAGTTGGGTGAGCCGGCGCTTGAAATACACCCACGGTTACGGCGCGGTCATGAGCCCAGTCAATACTGTGACGCCGCAGGGGCTGCCGGAGCTATTCATCAAAGACATCCCGCCCCAGTCGAGCGTCGATACTGCCATTGAGCAGCCCGCGATTTATTACGGCGAGCAGACACAGGAACCCATCTTTACCGGGACCAGTACCCCCGAGTTCGACTATCCCCGCGGCGATAGCAATGCCCAGACGCGCTACGACGGGCAAGGCGGCGTTCCCATGGGGTCGCTGGGCAGGCGCTTGGCCTATGCCTACCAGCTAGGCAACCTCAAAGTGGCGATTTCGTCCTACTTTGGCACGGATTCCCGCATCCACTACCACCGGCAAATTCGCGATCGCGTCGCCCGCATCGCGCCGTTCCTGCGCCTGGATGGCGATCCCTACCTGGTCGTAGCTGACGGCCGGCTGAAGTGGCTGATCGAGGGCTACACGGTCAGCGATCGCTACCCCTACGCCGAGCCGGTCTCGGGGATCAATCGTGCCGGGGCCATTTTGGAGCCGGGGGCGGACGACCAGCTCGTTGCCGGCGGCTTTAACTACGCTCGCAACTCGGTCAAAATCGCGGTGGATGCCTACCACGGCAGCATCACCTTCTACGCCTTTGACGGTAGCGATCCGCTCCTGGCGACCTACCGCCGGATTTTTCCCGAGCTATTTGAGCCCCAATCGGCCCTCCCGGAGGCGCTGGCGGCCCACGTTCGGTATCCGCTCAATCTGTTCAACATCCAGGCGCAGATGTATCTGCGCTACCACATGCGCGATGCCGAGACCTTCTACAGCCAAGAAGACCTCTGGCGCTACCCCGTCGAGCAGCGTCGCGGCCAAAAAGGGGCCGTCGAGCCTTACTACATCATCATGCGCTTGCCCGAGGCCGATGGAGAGGAATTCGCGCTGATTCTGCCGTTTACCCCCGAGGACAAAGACAATGCCATCGGCTGGATGGCCGCCCGCTCGGATGGCGATCGCTACGGCCAGCTGCGCCTGTACCAGTTCCCCAAGCAAGAACTGGTCTTCGGTCCCAGCCAGATCGAGGCGCGCATCAATCAAAACCCCGACATCTCCGAGCAGCTGAGCCTTTGGGACCAGCGCGGCTCGCGCGTGATCCGCGGCAACCTGCTCACCATTCCCATTGCCGAGGCGCTGCTCTACATCGAGCCCGTCTACTTGCGCGCGGAGCAGGGCGAGCTTCCCGAGCTCAAGCGTGTCATTGCGGCTTACCAAGAGCAGACCATCATGCGGCCGACGCTGGAGGACGCCTTGAGTGCGCTCTTCGCTCAAGGGCAACCCCAAGCCGCCCCCAGCGACGCTGCCCCCGCCGAAGCCGAGGCGGAGCCGCCGGAGGCTGCCCTGCCTGCAAGCCGCGTTCGGGATGCCCGCGAAGCGCTGCAAGCCGCGCGCGAGGCAGCGCGCAATGGCAACTGGGCCCAGTACGGGAACGCGATTGAGGAGCTAGACCAGCTATTGCAACAGCTGGCCCCGTCCGATAGCGCCCGCAATGGCTCAACCCAGGGCAATTAGCGCCACGCCCCCAACCATGATGGCGGCACCGCTGGCTCGCTCCAGCAGGCCGCGCTCGCGGAACAGTAAGTGCCCCCAGAGCACGCTCAGTAGGGTGCTGGTGCGCTTGACCGAGATGACGTGGGCCACCAAGGTCAGGCTGATGGCCTGCATCTGGCACAGCACGGCAGCCCCTTGCAGCAAGCCAACGGGCGCCAGGACAGGCAGATACTGCAGCACCGGCCGGATGCCTTGCGGCGATTTGACTAGCACGAGGGGCAGCATGCTGGTTGCAATGAAGCTAAAGTTGGCGCCCGCCCAAAAGCTAGGGCTGGAGTTGCGCACGCCCACTTTGTCGATGGTGGAGCTAAAGCTCCAAATAAAGGCCACCAACAGCATTAACTGCGCGCCCCGCTGCTGCAGCAGCGCGCGCAGCGGGGCCAGAATGCCGCGCTTGCGCTGCTTGAGGTTGAGCACGTAGGAGCCCACTACAATGGCCGCGATCCCGGCGGCATCGGAGGCAGTGGGATGCTCGCCCACAATCAGTGGCGAGGTTACCAGCAAAAACAGCGGCGTAAAGGCGATCAGCGGCACAGCAATGGAGAGGTCCGTGAGCTTGAGCGCCCGAATGTAGAGCAGGATGGCCACCACGTTGGTACTGCCACCAGCTAGAAGGGCCCACGGAAACATGGGGCCCAGCTCGGGAACGCCCGTCACCAGCAGCACAGGCAGTAGCAGCGGTAGCGTAAAGACCGTTAGCGACCAAGCCACAACGTACTCGTTGAGGGCCTGCAGGCCGCGCTTGCTGGCGGCATCCTTGAGGGACTCGAACAGGGCCGTCAGGCTGGCAAACAGAAACCACATGGCTGCAATGGGACGGGCTGTTAATTTTATTTAAGCCATTGCCGCCACCCAGCGGCAGTGGCCTAGATTGCTCCTATCCGGCGGCTGTCAGTAGGGGGTGCCGCCGCAACCAAGGCAAGGCGATCACTTATGAAACGCAGAACGTTTGTTGGCAGCGCCGCGCTCGGCGCAGCCAGTGCCACCGCCCTAGGCGCGTGCAACCAAACGGACCAGGGACCCGCAACCCAGGCCAGCAGCCTGCCCCGCGTGGAGTGGCGCATGGCGACAAGCTGGCCCGAGTCGCTGGACACGATTTACGGCGGCGCTGAGGATATCAGCCGGCGGGTGAGCGCCATGACCGATGGGCGCTTTCAGATCCACCCGTTTGCAAGCGGCGAGATCGTGCCGGGGGACCAAGTGCTGACTGCCGTCCAATCCGGAACCGTGGAATGCGGCCATACGGCCAGCTATTATTACATCGGCAAAAACCCCGCGCTGGCGTTCGGCACGGCCGTTCCTTTCGGGCTGACGGCCCAACAGCAGGATGCTTGGCTTTATGAGGGCGGCGGCCTGGAAGCCATGCAAAAGCTCTATGCCGATTTCAACATCGTCAACTTCCCGGCGGGCAATACAGGCGCCCAAATGGGCGGGTGGTTCAACCGCGAAGTCAGCACCGTCAGCGACCTGGAAGGCCTCAAAATGCGCATCCCCGGTTTGGGGGGTAAGGTCATGTCGCAGCTGGGGGTCAACACGCAAGTGCTGCCGGGCGGCGAGGTCTATCTGGCTCTCGATCGCGGTGCCGTCGATGCGGCCGAATGGGTGGGTCCCTACGACGACAAAAAGCTGGGCCTCAACGAAGCTGCCCCCTTTTACTATTACCCCGGTTGGTGGGAGCCGGGCGCCACGCTAGAGGCGCAAGTCAATCGCTCGGCCTGGCAGCAGCTGCCCCAGCAGTACCAGGAGATCTTTAAAACAGCGGCCCGCGAAGCCAACCTCAACATGCTGGCCAAGTACGATGCCCGCAACCAAAAAGCGCTGCAATCGCTGCTCGAGGGCGGGACCGAGCTCAAAGCCTACTCGGACGAAATCCTCAAGGCCGCCCAGGAGGCCGCCTTTTCGCTCTACGAAGACAACGCCCGCCAAGACGGCACGTTCAAGCAGATCTACCAGCAGTGGCAGCAATTCCGCCGCCAGGTGGTGCAGTGGCACCAGACCAATCAGCTGAGCTTCCAACGCTTTGTCGGCGAGATGATCGCGTAGGGCTCAGCGCGAGCGCGGCTGCGCGGATGGGGAAGGTGCGGGGATAGCAGCACTGGGGCCCTCCTCGGGGGCACGGTTCTGGTCTGGTGCGAACCAAGCTTGTTGCGGCAGCGATAGGGCGATTCCCTGCTCGTCCAAGGCGGCCTTAATGCGCCGGCGGCACTCGCGCGCGACGGCCCACTGCTTCATGGGCTGCGTTTTGATCCAGACGCGGACGATCGTCCCGTGATCGCCAAAGTCATCCACGCCCAGGACGCGCGGTTTCTCCAGGATGTAGGGGCGCCAATGGCGGTCTTGGCTTAGGGTGCTCGCCACGCGTTCGATGGTGGCGATGGCGCCATCCGTATCGGCTTGGTAGGCCACCGGAATTTTGAGATCGGCCCGCGACCAGTTGCTGGAGAAGTTGGCGACCACCGCAACGGCGCTGTTGGGTACAGTGACCAGCCGCCCCCCGGCATCCCGCAGCTGCGTGATACGCAGGCCGACTTTTCCACCAGGCCACCGACATCGCCATTGGGACTGCTGACCGCGATCCAGTCCCCCACGGCGTACTGGTCTTCCAGCACGATTAAAAAGCCGTTGATGAAATCGCGAATGAGGTTTTGCGCGGCAAAGGAGAGCCCCACGCCAATAAGGCCGGCCCCAGCCAGCAGCGGCCCCGTGTTGACGCCCATGGCTGTCAGCCCCGCCAGCATGCCAATGACGAGCCAGCTCCCGGTGGCGATGCTTTTGGCCACCCCTGAAATGGTCGAGGCACGCAACTGCAACCGCCAGTTGGCCTCGGGGGTCATCAAGGCGTTGTTGGCCAGCAGCGCCGTCAGGCGGTCGATGAGCGCGTAGCTCAAGCGCACGATCAAATAGATGCCGAATCCCACCAAGGCGATTTTGAGGGGCAACCCAAAGCTGGAGGCAATAAAAATGGGGATAATGCGCGTTTGCGGAAACAAGCTGCAAGCGGTGAGGCTGCTCCCCAACCAAATGCCGATTTGGGCGAGCTGCAGCAAGCGGTGGCCCACCTCGCTAAGGTGGCGGTTTTGCCGGCGGTTGAGCCGCGTTGCAGTTGGCGGGTTGGGTGGGGCTTCGGCGGCAGCCAGGGCTTGCTTGGAGCGCCGGTAGCGCCGCTGCCAGCGCCAGTAAATGGCCGTGCTGGCCAGTAGCGCTGCAGCCCCCAGGGCGGCTGCTTTGCGGGCCTGCGCGCGCATGTAGGCAGGCTGCCGCTCGCGCTGGGCGCGCTCGAGCCCCTGGCGCAGCTGACTGGCAATTTGGCGCGCGCGCATCGGCTGGCTGACCGAGCGCAATGCCGCATCTTGGGCCGTGACGTTCATCAGGCGCCACTGGCAATCGCTGCTAGTGCACGAGCCGAGCGAAACGACGAGCGCGAGCGAGTCTTTGGCCTTCTCCGTCTGGAGCTTGAGTTGGGGATCCGAAGCCCCCAGATAGCGCGGAAGAATGGTGTTGTTGAGCACGCCTTGAATGGTTGCCGCTCGCTCCCAGAGCGCCGTTTTGGGGGCGGCAATTTCAAACAAGCAGCGGCCGTCCAGCCAAATGCAGCGACTGTCCGAATCGCTGCCGTTTTGGGGCGCCGATATCAAGTGCTCGGGGGCTAGATTGGAATCCAGCATGCCCGGTATCTGCGCGCGGGCTGGCGAGCCCAGCAAAGCTAGCAACAAGCTCAGCCCAGCCAGCATCCCAAGGCCCAAGCGCCGCTTGCGGAAGCGGAAACGTCGCGGCACGCTACCTCACTTGCCCACCGACCGATACGTCCAAATTGTAAGCTGCCAGCCCGTCCACCGGCGCTCCCCCGACGCGCCGGGTCGGGCTGGTCTCCGAGCGGCGGCCGGACGACTCCTCGAGCGTCTCCAGGCGGTCGAACAGCGTGTCGTACGTCCGGTCGGGGATCACCGGGTCCGCCTCCTGGTAGTAGCGGTGGTCGTGGTACCGTATCGCCTCCCAAACCCCTAGAAGGCATCCGACTGACGGCCTGCTGCCACGTCACTGCCGAAACAGCCAATCTGGCCATCGCGCTGCAGGCAGGGGGCGCGGACGCGTTGCTGATCGCCAGCAATCCGCTCTCGACCCAAGACGAAGTAGCCGCCAGCCTCGTGGCCGATTGGGGTATCCCGGTGTTTGCCATCAAAGGCGAGGACAACGAGACCTTCCACCGCCACGTCAACGTCTCGCTGGATCACCGCCCCAACATCATCATCGATGACGGCGGCGATGTCACCGCCACCCTGATTCAGGAGCGCCAGAACCAGATCGGCGACATCGTGGGGACGACCGAAGAAACCACAACCGGGATCAATCGCCTGCAAGCGATGGTCAACGACGGCGTTCTGGCGTTCCCCTCCATGAACGTCAACGACGCGGACACCAAGCACTTTTTCGACAATCGCTACGGCACCGGCCAATCCACCATCGACGGCATCCTGCGGGCGACCAACACGCTGCTGGCGGGCAAGACGCTGGTGGTTGCCGGCTACGGCTGGTGCGGTAAAGGCGTTGCCATGCGCGGGCGCGGCATGGGGGCCAACGTCGTCGTTACCGAGGTCGACGATGTCCGGGCGCTGGAAGCTGTCATGGATGGCTTTCGCGTCATGCCCATGGACGACGCCGCTGCCCTAGGGGATGTGTTCGTCACGGTCACTGGCAACAAGCACGTCATCCACGGCGAGCACTTCAAGCACATGAAAGACGGCGCGATTGTCTGCAACGCCGGCCACTTCGACATCGAGATCGACCTCGAATCGCTGCGCTCCCAAGTGAACGAGATCAATGAGGTCCGGCCGTTTACCGAGCAGTACGTGCTGCCCAATGGCAACTCCATCGTGGTGCTGGGCGAAGGCCGCTTGATCAACCTCGCCTCGGCCGAGGGGCATCCCAGCGCCGTGATGGACATGAGCTTTGCCAACCAGGCGCTGGCCAGCGAGTACCTGGTGAAAAACCAAGGGCAGCTCGAGCATCGCGTGCACTCCATCCCGCGCGATGTCGATGCCGAGATCGCGCGCCTGAAGCTGCGCGCCATGGGCATCCGGCGCGATGAGCTCAGCCAAAAACAGACCCAGTACATGAACTCCTGGAGCGAAGGTACCGATTGAGGCAGGCCTTGCGGGGGACGGTTAGCTCCCCCGCATTGCAGTCGCCTGCTCCCGCAATCGCCAGCCAACCGAAGCTCCCATGGCGCGACTGTCAGCCGAGCTGCAGCGTTTTTTCTTTCAGCAACAGCGGCTGCCGCAGGTCCAGCTGCAGGAGCTCCTAGCACTGACCCAAGAGCGCACCTTTGGGCTGCTTTTTGTCGCGCTGGCGCTGCCTTCGGCCCTACCGGTTCCGGCCCCGGGCTATGCCATTCCGTTTGGGGCCGTGCTGTTGCTGCTAGCCTTACAGCTAGCTTGGGGAGCCAAACTGCCGTG
Organism: Cyanobacteria bacterium QS_8_64_29; assembly: GCA_003022125.1. Classification (NCBI taxonomy): domain Bacteria; kingdom Bacillati; phylum Cyanobacteriota; species Cyanobacteria bacterium QS_8_64_29. Next base: position 21,352 of record PXQH01000010.1, read on the forward strand.
GCTGCCCCAGCGCGTCCGCAACTACAGCATCGAGCTCGAGCGCGCCCGGCACTGGACCCGGCAGGGGCTGCCCTGGCTGCAGCGCATTGAAGCTGTAGCGCGGCCCCGGCTGAGCTTTGTTTGTACCAGTCCGCCCGGTCGCATGGCGCTCGGCGGCGCCATCGCGCTGATGGCAGCTTCCATGATGGTCCCCATTCCGCTGACCAATACGCTGCCCTCCATTGGCATTTTCGTGACCGGGTTCGGCTTGTTTGAAGATGACGGCGCCATCGGCCTCATGGGCCTGGCCATCTGTACGGTTAGCGCAGCGCTGTCAGCGGCGATCGTCGCGTCGCTAGTGTGGGGTGGCACGAGCCTGCTGCAGGGCGTGCCACCAGGCAGCTAAGCCCACGCTGGCGGTTCGGTGTCGGCAGGGACGTCCTGCCAGCGCCCCGGCCCAACCGCTTGCAGCGCCTCCGGCAGCGATACGTCACCGGTGTAGAGCGCGCGGCCGACGATTGCCCCACTCAGGCCCAGGGGCTCGAGCGCAGCCAAATCGAGCAAGTCCGCCACCGAGCTGACCCCGCCCGAGGCGATCGCCGGCACCTCGATGGCCGCAGCCAGCGCGCGCAGGGCCTCGAGGTTGGGCCCGCTCAGCGTTCCATCGCGCTGGATGTCGGTATAGACGATGGCAGCTACCCCCAGTGCCTGCAGCTGCTGGGCCAGCTTGATCGCGCTCACCTCGGTGGTCTCCAACCAACCGTGCGCCGCCACCCGGCCGTTGCGTGCGTCGATGCTGGCGGCAATCTGGCCCGGGAACGCCTGGCAGAGCGCGCAGACGACCCCCGGCTGCTCGATGGCAGCCGTCCCCAAAATGGCGCGCACCGCACCGGCCTCAAGGAGTCGGGCCACGCTGTCGCGATCACGCAATCCGCCGCCGACCTGAACGGGCACCGCAACGGCGCGCGCGATCGCGGCAATGGCGTCCTGATTGACCGGATGGCCTCGCTCGGCGCCATCCAAATCGACGGTATGCAGCCGCGTTGCCCCCGCTTCAACCCACTGCCGGGCCACGGCTACCGGATCCTCGCCGTAGGTTTGCGCTTGCGCGCGATCGCCCTGATAGAGCCGCACGCAGCGGCCGCCGAGCAAATCGATAGCCGGAATGACTTCCATGGGGGCTTGGGGGCTGGCGTATGTCCCCAATCGTGCCATTTACCATCGGGGCGCTGCGCCTGCCCCTGGGTTTGGCGAGGGAAGCGGCCATGTTCTTGCACGAGCTGTCCCTACAGCAATTCCGCAATTACCGCGAGGGGCGCGTGGGCTTCGACGCGCAAAAAACGATTTTGGTGGGCAAAAACGCCCAGGGCAAATCCAACCTGCTGGAGGCCATCGAGCTGCTGGCAACGCTCAAAAGCAACCGCGCCGCCCGCGATGGCGACCTGGTCCATCAAGACGCCCCAGCCGCCCGCATTGAGGCAAGCGCCCAGCGCGCATTCGGCCCGCTCGAGCTGGCCCTGACGCTGCGCAAGCGCGGGCGGCGCACGGCTAGCCTCAACGGCCAGTCCTTGCAGCGGCAGCTCGATTTCTTAGGCTCGCTCAATGCGGTCACCTTTTCCAATTTGGATTTGGAGCTGGTCCGCGGCAGACCCGAGGTCCGCCGTCGCTGGCTGGATGCCTTGCTGGTCCAGCTCGAGCCGGTCTACGCGCACCTGCTGCAGCAATACAACCGCGTGCTGCGGCAGCGCAACGCGCTGCTGCAAGAACTGCGCCGGGCGCGCGCCGCGCAAGAGCGCCCCGCGAGCGCCAGCCCGGATTGGCAAGACCGCCTGGCGGCTTGGGACGCGCAGCTAACGGCCAATGGCGCGCGCCTCATGGGCCGCCGCGCTCGCATCTTGCAGCGCCTGGCCCCGCTGGCCCGGGACTGGCACGCCAGCATCAGCAACGCGCGCGAAGCGTTGGCAGTTGCCTACACGCCCAACGTCAGCTATCCGCCGGAGGGGGATCCGGATAGCGTGCGGCGCGCCATTGGCGAGCGCATCGCGCAGCGGCGCGAGGCCGAGATGCACCAAGGCCGGACGGTGGTGGGGCCGCACCGCGATGAAATTGCGCTGACCCTCGATGGCATCCCTGCCCGGCAGTACGGCTCGCAGGGACAGCAGCGCACCCTGGTGCTGTCGCTCAAGCTGGCCGAGCTGCAGCTGATCGAGCAAATTGTGGGCGAGCCACCGCTGCTGTTGCTCGATGACGTTTTGGCCGAGCTGGATCCCGAGCGCCAGGATCGGCTGCTGGCAGCCATCCAAGCGCGCTTTCAGACCCTCATAACGGCCACCCACCTGCAAGCGTTTGATGTGCAGTGGCAGCGCGACTCGCAGGTACTGACCGTCGAAGCCGGTCGCATCGAGCGCGCTTAACCGCCCCAGACCGATAGGATGCCCGAGGCGAACTCTAGCGCAATAGCGATCGCGCCATGGCTGGCGGCAAGCTCCAAGCCGATTTCTGGCTCAGCGAATACCTGACGGCCTGGGACATTTACGCGCACGGCATTACGCGGGTACTGGCGCACAAGCAAACGGCCTATCAGGACATGTACGTGGTCGAGACGGGGGCCTACGGTAAGGCGCTAGTCCTCGATGGCAAGTGGCAGTCCTGCACCGGCGACGAGTTCCTCTACCACGAAGCGCTGGTCCATCCGGCCGCGATCGCCCAGGGCGGGCCGCGCCGCGTGCTGGTGCTGGGCGGCGGCGAAGGCGCCACCATCCGGGAAGTGCTGCGCTGGCAGTCGGTCGAGCGTGTTTTGATGGTCGATATTGATGGCGAGGTCGTCGAAGCCTGCCGCGAGCATCTGGGCGAGATGCACGCCAATGCCTTTGAGGATCCGCGCCTTGAGCTGCACATTGGCGATGCCATCGCCGTTTTGGAAGGCACCGAGCAACCGTGGGACCTTATCATCTCGGACCTCTCCGATCCCATTGAGGAGGGCCCCTCCTTCCAGCTGTTTACCCGCGAGTATTTCGAGCGCGTCCGCAATGCGCTTGCCCCAGGCGGTTTTTTTGTCATTCAGGCTGGGCCCGTCGCCCCCCCTAAGCTCACCCTGCACGCCCGCTTGGCCAACACGGTGGGGGCTGTCTTTCCGCACTTTTGGTCCTATACCTCCTACGTTCCCACCTTTGCCTCGCCTTGGGGTTTTGTGCTGGGCTCGGCCGAGACCATTCCCACCCGCCCCGATCCGGACGCTGTGGATCGCCTGCTGGCCGAGCAAACCAGCGGCGGGCTGCGAATGTTGGACGGTACGGCCTTGTTGGGGCTGCTGCAAACGCCTGCCTACCTGCGGCGCGCGATCGCGCAGCAGACCGAGGTTTATACGATGCAAGCACCGCCCAAATTCGAATGAGGCTGCGGGGATCGGGGGAGCTGAGGTGAGAGCGCGCTTGCCGCCCCGCCTGGGAACGATGCAGCGCTCCCGCCGCAACCGGCGCTGGACATTGGGGCGCCCAACGGGGTTTAATGATCGAGGTTGCCAGCAGGCGAACGGTGCCCAACCGACGCCCGCTAGCAAACACCTGCTTCCCAGGGCGCGATTGCCCGTGCGCTCGGTCCCGGCCATCGCCCCAGTGCGTGAAATGGCAGCGGCCAAGCAGGATGCTCTGCGCTGCGATGCCGCCCAACGGCCGCCCATGCGCGAGCGGCGCGCATTCGGCTCGGTCGGGATCGCTCAATCCTGTTTTGGGAAGCTAGCGAACTCCGCGAGGCAAACCATGAACCTACCGCAAATGAACCTGCCCAAAAACGGCCAACAGGTGCAGGACTACGGCACCGATCCCACGGCCGTTCGGGACAGCGACCATTACGCCAATGAATACATCCAAAACTTTGTCGAGAAGTGGGATCAGCTCATCAACTGGGAGGCTCGGGCCACCAGCGAAGGGTATTTCTTTATCGAAACCCTCAAAAACCACGGCGCAAGGCGCGTGCTCGATGCGGCAGCCGGCACGGGCTTCCATTCCATTCGCCTGCTTGAGGCCGGCTTTGATGTGGCCAGTGCCGATGGCAGCGTCGAGATGCTGGTCAAAGCCTTCGAGAATGCCACCCACTGCAACCAGATCCTGCGAACCGTCCACGCGGACTGGCGCTGGCTGACTAAAGACATCCACGAGCGCTTCGATGCCGCCATCTGCCTGGGGAACTCCTTTACCCACCTGTTCTCCGAGCAGGATCGGCGCAAAGCGCTGGCCGAGTTTTATGCCGTGCTCAACCACGACGGCGTGCTGATCGTCGACCAGCGCAACTATGACTCCATCCTCGACGGCCGTTACGACACCAAGCACACCTACTACTACTGCGGCGAGAACGTTAAAGCCGAGCCCGAGTACGTCGATGACGGCCTTGCGCGCTTCCGATACGAGTTCCCCGACAAGTCCGTTTTCAACCTCAACATGTACCCGCTGCGCAAAGACTACACGCGGCGCCTGCTCTACGAGGTAGGCTTTCAAGAGGTCAAAACCTACGGCGACTTCCAAGAGACCTACCACCAAGACGATCCGGACTTTTTCATCCACGTTGCAACCAAGCAACCGTCGGCCTAGTCTCAGGACTAACCGAGCGGTTGCCAGTGCCGGTCCGGGGCTCCCAGCTGCCGCACCGCGACCGGCAGACCGCTCGGTTGGCCGCCGATGCCTTAAGGAGCACTGCCAACCATGAGCGAATCAGCCGATGCCGTCGTCGATACGGCCCGCCAGTACTACAACAGCAACGACGCCGACAATTTCTACTACACCATCTGGGGCGGCGAAGACATCCACGTTGGGCTCTACCAGTCCCAAAACGAGCCCATTGCTGATGCCAGCCACCGCACGGTCGAGCGCATGGCCGAGATGCTGCAGATCCTCGGTCCCAACTCGCGCGTTATTGACGTTGGGGCCGGCTACGGCGGCTCGGTCCGCTACCTTGCCCGGACCTACGGTTGCCCCTGCGTGGCGCTCAACCTCAGCGAGGTGGAAAACGAGCGCGATCGCGTCAAAAACCGCGAGCAGGGGCTAGACCACCTCATCGATGTCGTCGACGGCGACTTCACCGACCTCCCATACGCGGACGGCAGCTTCGACATCGTTTGGTCGCAGGATTCGTTCCTACACAGCGGCGATCACGCCCGCGTCCTGGCCGAGGTGACTCGCGTGCTGCGAAGCGGCGGTGAGTTTATCTTTACCGATCCCATGCAAACCGATAATTGCCCGGAAGGGGTGCTGCAACCCATCCTGGAGCGCATCCATCTGGACAGTTTGGGCTCGCCAGGCTTCTATCGCGAGCAGGCGCGCAAGCTGGGCTTGGAAGAACTTGCCTTCGACGAGCGCACCCATCAGCTCACCAACCACTACGGCCGGGTGCGCCAAGAACTGATGCGCCGCGAGCAGGAAGTGCGCCAGGCGGGCGTAAGCCAGGCCTACATCGACCGGATGAAAGAGGGCCTGCGTCACTGGGTCAATGGCGGCCAAAGCGGCTACATGGCTTGGGGCATCTTTCACTTCCGCAAGCAATAGCAGGGGTCGGCGGGCGGTCCCTTACCCAGCGCGCCAGCTGGCGCAAGGGACGCTCGCCGGGCGTAATTGGCCAACCACACCGAGGCTGGGATGGAAAATAGCGACTGGGCCAACTGGGCTGCTGCCGGCTTGGCGCTGGCGATCACCATCGGCGGCTTGCTCATGATGTTCACCAACTTATTCACCGATAGCAGGCGCCGCTGAGCTGCCCCGCATTAATTTGTATTAAATTTTATTGAAGCGAGTGCCGCGATTGCTAAAGAATATGAGTTTGAGGGGGGTATAAGGCAGGATCGTCTTCATCTCAAGGCAATTTCGGTCAATCGTTATGGCAGATTTGCTCGTGCTGGCCCCGCGGTACCGCTTGGATGATGAAGGACCGTGGCTGCAGGGGATCGATCCAGCACGCTATTACTGGATTGAGGCCAACGGCGACCCGACGTTTGCAACGGCCATCCCCGGCTTGCACGCCACCTCGTTGGCCGAGTGGAGGCAAACCGTCCGGGCCTTTCGGGCCCTGGCGCCGCAACAGCAGCTAACGCTCGAGCGCGCGGCCGAGCGCTGCACCCTGCACTGCATCGCTCCAAATTGCTACGCAATCGAAACGACGCTCGCCGGCGCGCTGGTCTGGCACCTCTTCGATCGCGAAACGCTGGAGAGTTTGCTCATGGCCGGCCACCCGGACTGGCAGCCCTCCCAACGCGACTGCGAGCTGGGCCGCCGCCAGTTGAGCCAAACGTGGGCTCAAGCCAGCCCGGTGGGCTAACCCGTTGGCGCGGCGCCGCGCTCGAACAGTTCTTGCAGGGCAGCGAGGAGCTTAATCTCGGCGCGCGCAATTTGGCCGTCGGGTAGCAGCGAAAATACCCAGGCAACGTTGACGCCAAGCAGCGGCGTTTGCACGTAGCCGCCCACGCGCACCCCGTGCCCGTCACTCGCTTCCAGGGTGGCTTGGCGCGGGTAGGCCTGCATGCCTTGGGCTTCGGCGTTTAAATAGGCCGCGATCGCCGTGCGGCCAGCCTGAGGGTCATCGAGCGGCGGCTGCAGCACGCCATCGGGATGAGAAAGCTGGGCCGTGGCCTCAAATTGGCCGGCGTTGAAGGTGCGGAAGTAGCGCTCGAGGGTGGGCTCTTCGAGCTCGGTAACGGCGGGCTCGCCGGCGGTTGTCGCTTCAGTCATGGTTATCGTTGGCGGTGGCGCGGCTGCAAGCAAGCAGACCTGCCGGCAAGGTGACGGCGCTGCCAGCAGGTCCGTGCGGTTACTGGACTAGCGGATCGTTGCCCATGGTGGCGACCGCGTTGCGCAGAACGGTCAGCTGCTGGCCGAATTCCAGGTTGCGGATGGCGTAGCGAGCGCTGCGAACCTCGGCGCTCGTTTGATGGTCGGCTGGCATGGGTACGACTTTGCCCTGGCGCATCCACTGGGCAAGCTGGTACCAGAAGGCCAGCTGCGTGTTGGCGCTCAGGATGCCGTAGGCGCGGCAGATGGGGGTATTGGCGTTGCGATCCAGATCGCGCATGGCCTGCAGCTGCTCCTGGTAAGACATGCGCTCGAATTGCTCCAGCAGGCCTTGGGCAAGCTGCAAGCGGGCAGCGCCGGGTGCAGCCGGTGTAACGAATTGGCCCATATCGGTATAGACATACCAGAGCAGTGCGAGCCGATCGTCGACGCTCAGGCGCCGGATTTGGGCCGTCGTTGCGGCGACAGGTGTCTCGAGGTTGGTATTGGCGGTTGGGGTGGCAGGCGTGGTGTAGGTCATGGCTGGTTGGCAGAGTGCTTCGGCGATTTCAGTCCGAGGGCGGCCGTTGGGGCCCTTCGCTGAATGCAGTTACATTATGCAACTTTTTATTAAGAAATGCAAACCCATCTTGTAGCACGCTGGCTTAAGTGCTATCTAGATGGTACTTATCCGTTCGCACGCGGCGATCGCTCCGGTGCCAGTCACCCGTACTGCGCTCGAAAACCAAGCTCGGGCCTTGGGATTCCACAAAGTCGGCGTTGCCCCTGCCGATGCCGCCGAGCTAAGCCAGGCCGTCCAGCACCTGCGGCACTGGCTGGCGCAGCAGTACCATGCCGACATGCACTGGATGGAGAATCCCAAGCGCTTTGACGTGCACCGGTGCCTGCCGGAGGTCCGCTCGGTCATCTGCGTCGCCCTCAACTACTACACGCCCCAATCCCACCCCAAGGGCGAGGACGCTGCCAAAATCTCGCGCTACGCCTGGGGGCGGGACTACCACAAGATCATGGACAAAAAGCTCAAGGCCCTAGCCAGTTGGCTGCAGGAGCAGGGCGGCGGTGCCCGGGCGCGCTACTACTGCGATACGGGCCCCGTTCAGGACAAGGTGTGGGCGCAGCAGGCCGGATTGGGCTGGATTGCCAAAAACGGCAACCTCATTACGCGCGAGTACGGCAGCTGGGTGTTTTTGGGCGAGGTCCTGACCGATCTGGCGCTCAGCGCCGATCGGCCGCACACCGAGCACTGCGGCAGCTGCACGCGCTGCCTGGAAGCGTGCCCCACCGATGCCATTACGCAGCCCTTTGTGGTCGATGCCAATCGCTGCATCGCCTACCACACCATCGAGAACCGCTCGGAGGTGCTGCCGCAGTGGATCGAGCCCCACCTAGAAGGCTGGGTGGCCGGGTGCGACATCTGCCAGGACGTTTGCCCCTGGAACCAAAGCTTTGCCCAAGCAACGGATGTGGCCGATTTTTACCCGCGCCTGGAAAACGTGGCACTCAAGCTGAGCGAGCTAGCCCAAATCTCAGACCGCGAGTGGGATCGGCGCTTCCGCGGCTCGGCCCTACGCCGTGTCAAGCCGCGCATGCTGCGGCGCAATGCGCTTGCCAACCAGCGCGGCCAGCAAGCGCGCCAGCATGCCGATCCGGAACAGCCAAATGGGGCCTAGCGTTAGCTGCCCGAGCGGGGCTGGGTTAGGGCGTCCCAAGCAGCGCGGGCTGCCTCGTTGAGGCGATCGCCAAACTCGTTGAACTCCTGCACCAGCGACTCCCAATTTTGCTGGGCGTCTTGTTGCAGCAGCTGGAAACTTTGCTCGATGCGGTCGGGATCGAACAACTCGGCCGACTCGATCTCTTGCCGGGTCCGGCGGATGGCCTCCAGATAGTTATCCAAGGCCAGCTCGCCGGCCTTTTGCGCCTCCGATTGCGCTTTGCGCGTCACGGTCTCGATGAGGTTTTTGGTCTCGGCCCGCGCTTGCTCGGTGGCTTCCGGCATGTTCTGCTCCACCAAGCGATCGGTGCGATCGCTGACTTGAATGGGGGCCTGCTCCTGAGGCGTCTCGGGTCCTTGGTTCATACGGCTTCACCTCTCATGGTATCGGCAAAGGATTCACCTCCATCCTATTCCCCCGTCTGCTGCCGCCGATGGGAGCGAGCTGCTAGCATTCGGAGCTACCTTCGCTTGGGCCTGCACGGCCCCGATCGCTGCTGCCCGCCACTGATTGCCATGCCCCTCGACCCCGCTTGGCGCCCGCCCCTGGCGATCGCGCTGGGCGCCGCCGCCGGTGCCTTGAGCCGGCACTACCTCACGCTGTGGTTCGCGCAGCGATTGGGCGGCAGCTTTCCCTACGGCACCGCAGCCGTCAACCTCTCGGGCTGCCTGGCCATGGGACTGTTGGTAGCGGCGGCACTAGTGCGGACCAACGACATTGCCCCCGAGCTGCGGCTGCTGGTGGGGACGGGGTTTTTGGGCGCCTACACCACCTTTTCCAGCTACGAGCTTGAGAGCTTGGCGCTGTGGCGCGATCGCGGCGCTGTGATCGCCGGCTGCTACTGGTTGGGGAGCGCCACACTGGGCGCAGTTGGGGTTCGCCTGGGCATGCTGCTGGGCCGCCTGCTGGGGTGAGCAACGGCGCCGAGACAACCCTCTACAATGCCAAGCTGTAGGGGCCAGCCTGGCCGCACCAATTCCCAAGCGAGATAGCTGGGACTGCCGCTAGCGCGCGCTGCCAGCGAGGGGGGCAACGTGACCGAACGGCTGGATTCGCTGCAAACGACCTCGCGCGAGGAGCTGCGGCAGCTGGTGAGCGAGCAGCTGCAAAGCATGCTGGAGCAAGAGAACTGGCAGGGGGTCAAATCCCTGCTGGTTCCCGTCCAGCCCATCGACGTTGCCGAGGCCATCGAGGCGCTTCCCGAATCGTGGCAGGCGATCGCGTTCCGCCTGCTGCCCAAAGGCAAAGCGATTGAAGTTTACGAAAACCTTGACACCAGCGTTCAGCAGGGACTGATCCAAGAGTTCAAGCGGCAAGAAGTCATCGATCTGGTCGAGCGCATGTCGCCCGACGACCGAGTGAAGCTGTTCGACGAACTCCCGGCCAAAGTGGTTCGGCGCCTGCTGAGCCAGCTCAGCGCCCAAGAGCGCCAGGCCACCGCACAGCTGCTGGGCTATCCCGAGGATACGGCCGGGCGGCTGATGACGCCCGAGTACATCTCGCTCAAAGACACTTGGACGGTCGCCCAGTCCCTGGAGCGAATCCGCAACTTGGCCAGCGCCTCGGAAACGGTTTATTCGCTCTATGTCACCGATGCCGCCCGGCAGCTGTCCGGAATCGTGTCGCTGCGAGACCTGGTGCTGGCTGATCCCGAGACCCCCGTTGGCGACATCGTCACCCGCGATTTGGTCTCGGTGCAAACCGATACGGACCAGGAAGAAGCCGCGCGGCTGATCCAGCGCTACGATTTGCTGGCGCTGCCCGTGGTCGATCGCGAGCAGCGCCTGGTGGGCGTCATTACGGTCGATGACGTCATTGACGTTCTAGAGCAAGAAACCACCGAGGACATCTATACCTTGGGCGGCGTGCAATCGGCCGGCGATAGCTACTTCCAGACCCACCCTGGGGCAGCGGCTGGCAAGCGCGTTGTCTGGCTGCTGGCGCTGCTGTTGACCAATAGCCTCACCAGCCAGATCATTCAGTCCCAACAAGCGGTCTTGCAGCAAGTGGTGGGGTTGGCCGCCTTCATCCCGCTGCTAATCGGCACTGGCGGCAACGTTGGCGCCCAGTCCTCAACCGTGGTCATCCGCGGCATCAACACGGACGAGGTCCGCGATTTGGGGCCGCTGCAGGTCGTCGCCCGCGAGATCCTGGTGGGCGCGCTGTTGGGAACCATGCTGGGCGCGCTCGCCCTGGGATGGGCGTTCTGGTTGCAAAATGAGCTGCCAGTGGCCGTGTCGGTAGGCGCCAGTTTGTTTGCCATCGCCATCCTGGCCTCGGGGGCGGGCTCGGCCCTGCCGTTTCTGTTCCGCGCCATCGGCCTGGATCCGGCACTGATGTCGGCGCCGTTTATCACCACGGCCGTCGATGTGCTGGGCGTGCTGATTTATTTTTATCTGGCACGCCTGATCTTGGGCCTGTAAGGGCGGCAAGCGGCGCTCGTGTCACAATGCCCCTACCGGCCCGCGCGATCTCAGCAACGCCATGACCTCCGCTGCCAGTCCGGCCGTTCGCATCGGCACTCGCAAAAGCAAGCTGGCCCGGGCGCAAACGGATTGGGTGCAGCAGCGCTTGCAGGCCCAGTTCCCGGAGCGGGCGTTTGAGGTCGAGGCCATGAGCACCCAGGGCGACAACATCCAAAACGTCGCCCTATCCAAAATTGGCGATAAGGGCCTGTTTACCAAGGAGCTGGAGCTGGCCCTGCTCGATGGCCGCCTGGCGCTGGCCGTTCACTCGCTCAAGGACCTGCCCACCCAGCTGCCGGAGGGGCTGGTCATTGGCAGCATTACCGAGCGCGTCGACCCCGGCGATGCGCTGCTGGTGCGCGAGGCTTACCGCGACTGCACCATCGAGACGCTACCAGAAGGCTGCGTCGTGGGGACCTCGTCGCTGCGGCGCTTGGCCCAGCTGCGCTATCACTTCCCGCACCTGCAGTTCAAAGACGTCCGCGGCAACCTCAACACCCGGCTCGCCAAGCTCGATGCCGGCGACTACGATGCCATCATCCTGGCCGTGGCGGGCTTGCAGCGCTTGGGGCGCAGCGATCGCATCCAGCAAGTCATCCCGCCGCGCTTTTGCCTCCACGCGGTCGGACAAGGCGCCCTGGGCCTGGAGTGCTGCGAGGGCGATGCGGAGACGCTGGCGCTGGTCAAAGCCGTCGAGGACCCGCTTACCCGCGACCGCACCCTGGCCGAGCGCGCGTTTTTGCGCGAGCTGGAAGGCGGCTGCCAGGTTCCCATTGGGGTCAACTCGCACATCGATGGCGAAGCGCTGACCCTGATAGGGATGGTGGCGAGCCTGGACGGCCAGCAGCTGATCCAGGACAGCATCAGCGGCTCGCGCCAAAGCGCCGAGCGATTGGGGTACGAGCTGGCCGTGCGCTTGCGCGATCGCGGCGCCAAAGCCATCTTGGACGACATTTTTGCCCAAATCGAGCGCGATCCCAGCTACTAGCTAGCAACACCATGCAAATCCTGTTTGTTGCCGCCGAAGCTGCTCCCATCGCCAAAGTCGGCGGCATGGGCGATGTCGTGGGCGTTTTGCCCCGCGTGTTGAGGGAGCTGGGGCACGATGTCCGCATCTGTTTGCCGTATTACGGCTTCTTGCCGGATGAGCTCAGCATTCCCGCAGCGCCAGTCTGGCAAGGTCGGGCGCTTGGGCAGGCATTTGGGGTTTATGAGACCGTACTGCCCGGGACGACGGTACCGCTCTACCTGGTGGGGCATGCAGCCTTTGAGCCCCGCCGCATTTATCACGGTGACGACGAAGGCTGGCGGTTTACACTGTTTGCACGTGCGGCCACCGAGCTTTGCTGGCACTACTGGCAGCCGCAAATCGTCCACTGCCACGACTGGCATACAGGGGCAATCCCCGTTTGGCTGCGCCACTCATCCGCGATCGCCACAGTCCTAACCATCCACAATCTGGCCTACCAGGGCCCCACCCGGGAGCGGTTGGCGCAGTTTGTCTCGCTCCCGAGCGAGGTGCAGGGCCACAACATCATGGCAGCGGCCATTCACCACGCCGATCGCATCAATACGGTCTCGCCCACCTACGCCCGCCAGATCCAAACCCCTGAGTACGGCGAGTCGCTGGATGCCCTGCTGGCCGCCCAAAGCGACAAGCTGGTCGGCATCGTCAACGGCATCGACACAGTCAGCTTCGACCCCGCAAGCGACGATCACATCCCGCAGCCCTACACGGCCCAGACCCTGGAGCAGCGCGCGGCCAACAAGGCGGCCCTGCAGTCGGCGTTCGGCCTGAGCGCCGAGCCCCAAACCTTCACCATCGGCATGGTGTCGCGGCTGGTGGAGCAAAAAGGCCTCGATCTGGTGCTGCAGAGCCTGGGCTGGTTCCTGGCCTACACCGACGCGCAATTCGCCGTTTTGGGCACGGGCGAGGCCCGCTACGAGACCCAGCTTTGGGATTTGGCCGCCCGCCATCCCGGCCGCATGGCCGTGCAGCTGCTCTACAACGACCGCCTCTCGCGGTGGGTCTATGCCGGCAGCGATGCTTTCCTCATGCCCTCGCGCTTTGAGCCCTGCGGCATCAGCCAAATGTTGGCCATGCGCTACGGTTGCGTCCCCATCGTTCGTCACACCGGCGGCCTGGTGGATACAGTGGCGCCGCACGATCCCGCTGCTGGCGCCGGGACCGGGTACTGCTTCCAGGGCTACGACGCGCTGGCACTCTACACCTGCCTGGTCCGCACCCGGGAGGGCTTCGCCCACGCCCAGAGCTGGCAGCAGCTGCAGCAGCGCGGCATGCAGCAGGACTTTAGCTGGTACCGCTCGGCGCGCGCGTACGCGGGGACATACAAGACGCTGCTGGGCCTGCCGCTGGCGGCGGACGAGCGCCAGCCTGCCTTGGTCGCGGATGCCGAAGCTTAACTAGCAGATAGCACGCGCAGCAAGCTGGGAATGCTGAGCTGCTCCAGCGCGGCCGACTCCTGAATGGCAGTGAGGGCAGCGCGGACGTTGCGCTCTTGCACTTGGTGCGTTACGACCACGATTTCGGCCAGCCCATCGCGAAAGTCGATCTGGACGATGGACTCCAAACTAACGGCGTGCTGGCCGAAGCAATGCCCGATGTGCCCGAGCACGCCCGGGCGGTCCACGCACAGCAAGCGCGCGTAAAAGCGCGCGACGAGCGCTTCTATGGGCTGTACTGAGGCTGGGGGCTGCGGCTGGGTGCCCAGCAGCGGATGGAGCGCCTGGGGAGGGGCGCAGGTTTTGAGGATGGCTGCAACGTTCATCAGGTCCGAGACGACGGCGCTGGCGGTGGGACCGCTGCCGGCCCCCGGCCCGAAAAACATCACTTGCCCGATGGGCTCGCCCTCGATCAGGATGGCGTTGTCGACGCCATCAATGCTGGCGAGCGGATAGTCCTTGGGCACTAGGGTGGGGTGCACGCGCGCCTCCAGCTCGCCGCTGGCATCGCGCTGGGCGATCACCAGTAGCTTGAGGGCAAACCCCAGCCGATCCGCGTAGCTGATATCGGCAGCGCTCACCTGGCCGATGCCCTCGCGATGGATGGCATCCAGCGGCACGCTCTGGCCGAAGGCGAGCGAGGCCAGAATGGCCAGTTTGTCGGCCGCGTCGTAGCCGTCCACATCGGCGCTGGGATCGGCCTCGGCATAGCCCAACTGCTGGGCCTCGGCCAAGACTGCATCAAAGTCGGCGTTGTGGGCCGCCATTTGGGTCAGGATGTAGTTGGTGGTGCCGTTGACAATGCCGATGGCGCGCTGGAGGCGGTTGGCGCTCAGGGCGTGCTTGAGCGGCTGGATGACGGGAATGCCGCCGCCGGCAGCCGCTTCGAGTGAGACGTAAACCCCGGCTCGATGGGCGGCGGCAAAAATTTCGTCGCCGTAGCGCGCGATCGCGGCTTTGTTGGCCGTGACCACGTGCTTGCCCTGCTCGATGGCCTGCAGCATGAGCGAGCGCGCCGGCTCCAGCCCGCCCATGAGCTCGACAATGGCATCAATGGCGGGATCGGTAACGATCCCTTCCAAATCGTCGGTCAGGACATCGGGGGGCAGCTCGACGCTGCGGGCTTTATCCAGCGAGCGCACCCCGACGCGCTGGATCTCGAACTCGCGCAGCAGTGGATGGCGCCCCTGGGGGGCTTCCAGGATCCCGACAACGCTACTGCCGACCGTGCCCAGGCCCAGCAGGCCGAGTTTGAATGCCAAGCCTACGCCCTCGTGCCATCCGCCGGCATTGTACTACCTTCGCCCCAGGCGGTCGCCTGGCTCATGAGGCAGGCGAGGGATGCCGCTCGAGGACTGCTTGCAAGCGCTGGCGGTCCAGCCCGCGCTGGTGGAGCAGCACCCAGGACTGGATCAGATCGTGCCCGCGAACCTCGCCGGTGAGCGCGGCTCGCAGCGATCGCATCACTGTGCCTTTTTTGAGCCCCTGCGCCTGGGTGACTTCCTGCACGATGGCCTGCGCCTCAGTTCCCGTCAGTGCCTCGCGCTGGGCCAGTACCTCGGCCACCGCCGACAGCGCCTCGCGGGCGCCCGGTTGCTGCAGCTGGGCTCGGGCGTCCTCGCTCAGCTCGATGGCATCGGCCAGAAACGAGCGCGCCTGCTCGATGGCATCGCTCAAGCGGGTGAGGCTGGAGGCAATGAGGGCGGCAATGCCCTGCAACCACTCGCGATCAGCGCTGGGATCGAAGCGG
Source organism: Cyanobacteria bacterium QS_8_64_29 (assembly GCA_003022125.1). Classification (NCBI taxonomy): domain Bacteria; kingdom Bacillati; phylum Cyanobacteriota; species Cyanobacteria bacterium QS_8_64_29. The sequence continues at coordinate 36,494 of PXQH01000010.1, forward strand.
TAGCCGGCTTGCTGCCAGTACGGAATGAGCAGCTCCGTCAGCCGCTCGGGCGGCATCTGTTGCAAGTACTGGCTGTTGAGCCAATCCAGCCTGCTCCAGTCAAATTTGGCACCGGATTTGCTCACGCGCTCCAGGCTGAACTGCTCGGTAGCTTGGGCTAGGGTGAAGCGCTCTTGGGTGGCATCGGGCGGCGTCCAGCCCAGCAGCGCCATGTAGTTGGCTAGGGCCTCAGGGACAAAGCCCATCTGCCGGAACTGCGAGATGGCAGTGACGTTCTCGCGCTTGGAGAGCTTTTGCCCGCCTATGCTCAGAATGAGCGGCGTGTGGGCGAATTCGGGCGGCGCTGCCGCCAAAGCTTCGTAGAGCAAAATCTGCTTGGCGGTGTTGGCGATGTGGTCCTCGCCGCGAATGACGTGGGTGATGGCCAGTTCGATGTCATCCACCACGGCCGCCAGGTTGTAGAGCGGCTGGCCGATCTCGCTGGTATCGCCCGGGCGGGCAATGACCATGTCGCCGCCCAGGTCGCTGCCCTGCCAGCGCAGCTCGCCGCGAATGCGATCGCGCCAGCGAATTTCGCGCTCGTCCTCAATTTGGAAGCGGATGACAGGGCGGCGGCCTTCAGCTTCAAACGCGGCCCGCTGCTCGGGGGTTAGGTGGCGGTGGCGGTTGTCGTAGCGCGGGGCTTCGCCGCGCGCTTTCTGGGCGGCCCGCATCTGCTCGAGCTCGGCCTCGGTGCAGTAGCAGCGGTAGGCCCAGCCGCGATCGAGCAGGGTCTGGATGGCCTGCCGGTAGGCCCCCAGGCGCTGCGATTGAAAGATCGGGCTTTCGTCCCAATCCAGGCCCAGCCAGCGCAGCCCTTGCTGGATGTCGTCGGTGAACTCGGAGCGCGAGCGCTCCCGGTCCGTATCCTCAATGCGCAGGATAAAGCGGCCGCCATGGCGGCGGGCGAACAGCCAGTTAAAAACCGCCGTTCGGGCCGTACCGATGTGCAGCTTGCCGGTCGGGCTGGGGGCAATGCGGACTCTGACCGTCACAAAGGCTCCCTGTGCCAATACACCTTTCTATAGGCTATCACCCGGGCTCTCGGGCGCTGCCGCTGCAAGCGGGGCGGCTAGCTGCCTTGGCCGCTGGCGTCAGCCGAGCTTTGGCTGCCGTTGGGCTTGCCTTTGATCTCGAGCAGCTCGACATCAAAAATCAGGGTTGCATTGGGCGGGATGATGCTGCTGGCCCCGCTCTCGCCGTAGCCCAGCTCGGGCGGAATGATGAGCTCGCGCCGCCCGCCGACGCGCATGGTGGCAACGCCTTCTTCCCAGCCCGGAACGACCTGGTTGGCCCCGAGCTTGAACGAAAACGGATTGTTGCGCTCGCGCGAGCTATCGAACTGCGTGCCGTCCGAGAGGGTCCCGGTGTAGTGAACGACCACTGTCTGTCCTGGTTCGGGACTGGGACCATCGCCTTGGCGAATGTCGACGTACTTTAAGCCCGAGTCGGTGGTAACGACCGCATCGGGATCCAGGTTGCTGCTGTTGACGATGGTGGGCAAATCCTCGAAGCCCGGCGTATTGGTGGGAGGTGATTCGGCGGCCAGGGCGCGATCGCTGCCGCTGTTGGCGAGCTGAGCGCCCAACAATACCAACAGGCAAGCCGCCAGGGCACCCAAACTGATAAGAATCCCGCGCATACGTTGCTGTTGCTTGGCCGGCCCCAGTTTAGCGCCAGCGTTTGTTCTCCAAATCCCGAATTTGGCGTTCTAAGCGGTCGATGCGCCCGCGCAACTCGTCCAGCTCGCCCTGGCGTGCCACGCCCAGATCTTGCAGCATGCGCTCCATTTGCCGCTCGAATTCTTGTTCGTAATTGTCACTGTCAGCTTGCAAGCGCTGCATCAGGTCGTCGACTAGCGCCCGGGCTTGCTCGGGGTCGATGCGGCCTTCGCGCACCCAACGCTCGCTGACCTCTTGCATTTTTTCGGCCACCAGCGAGGTCGTGCCTACCCCGACTGTGAGCAGTTGCTTGATCCAGTTCCCGCTATCCATCCGGTCTCCCAGAGTTAAGGCACTAGCGGCAGTTCGCTGCCCGCATCCTCGTATTTCTATCATCGCACAGCTCGGCTGGAAGGCACCGCCAGCGGCCCCGCTAGCATGGCCGGCAGTCCCCACCGCGATCGCTATGCCGGCCTGCCACCGCTGCCAGTCTCCGGTCAGCGCCCAAGCCGTCACCTGCCCGCGCTGCCAAGCGCCGCTTAAAGCGCACGGGCATCCCGGCATTCCGCTGTACCGCGCCCCGGAAGGGGCGTTTTTGTGCGATCGCTGCGCCTACCATGCTGACGATACCTGCAACTTTCCGCAGCGCCCCTACGCCCGCAGCTGCCCGCTGTTTGTGGATCGCGAGCAGCCCTGGCCGCACCCGCTGCCCGACCGCCTATCGGCCTCGGCCCCTGCTGCCGGCCGCCAGGGGTGGCGCCGTTACCGCGGGCTGCTGCTGGTGCTAGCTGTCGTTGCCGCCAGCTTGCTGCTGGCCCTTTGAGCGAACCCGCCATAATTGGGGCCAGTCGAGCGGAGCCCGAGCAATGGCCAGAGATCTGCGCGCCTTTCTCCAACAGCTTGAGGCGCAGGGGCAACTGCGATGCATCCATGCCCCCGTTGATCCGGATTTGGAAATTGCCGAAATCGCCAACCGCGTGTTGCGCGCCGGGGGGCCGGCGCTGCTGTTCGAGAACGTCAAGGGCGCCTCGCATCCGGTGGCGATCAACGTGCTGGGGACGCTGGAGCGGGTGTGCTGGGCAATGCAAGTGCAGTCGCCGCAGGATCTGGAGGCCCTGGGCCAGAAACTGGGCACGCTGCAGCAACCCAAGCCCCCCAAAAAGGCCACTGACGCGCTCGAGCTGGGCAAGCTGCTGTTCGATGCCGCCAAAGCCCAACCGGGCCGTTCCTTTTTCCCGGCCTGCCAGCAGGTTGTACGGCAGGGGGAAGATCTCGATCTGCGGCAGCTGCCGCTCATCCGGCCCCATCCCGGCGACGCCGGCAAGATCGCCACCCTGGGCTTGGTCATTACCAAGGATGTCGAGACCGGCACGCCCAACGTGGGCATTTACCGCCTGCAGTTGCAGTCGCGCGATGCCATGACCGTGCACTGGCTTTCGGTGCGCGGCGGCGCGCGGCACCTGCGCAAGGCGGCCGAAGCGGGGCAAAACCTCGAGGTCGCGGTGGCATTGGGGGTGGACCCGCTGCTGGTGATGGCGGCGGCAACCCCCATCCCGCTCGATCTCTCGGAGTGGCTGTTTGCCGGGCTCTACGGCGGCTCGGGCGTGCCGCTGGCCCAGTGCAAGACTGTGGATCTGAAAGTGCCGGCGGATGCCGAGTTCGTGCTAGAGGGCACCATCGCGCCCGGCGACGAGCTGCCGGATGGGCCCTTTGGGGACCACATGGGCTACTACGGCGAGCAGGAGCAGGCCCCCGCCATCCGCTTCCACTGCCTGACCCATCGCAAGGATCCGGTTTATCTGACCACCTTTAGCGGGCGACCGCCCAAAGAAGAGGCCATCGTGGCGATCGCGCTCAACCGCATTTACACGCCCATCCTGCGGCAGCAGGTCTCGGAGTTGGTGGACTTTTTCCTGCCCATGGATGCGCTGAGCTACAAAGCTGCCATTATTTCTATTGACAAGGCTTACCCCGGGCAGGCTCGGCGGGCGGCGCTGGCGTTTTGGAGCGCGCTACCGCAGTTTACCTACACCAAATTCGTCATCGTGGTGGACAAAGCCATCAACGTGCGCGACCCGCGCCAGGTGGTCTGGGCCACTTGCTCCAAAGTGGATCCGGGGCGCGATACGTTCGTGCTGCCGCGCACGCCGTTCGACAGCTTAGACTTTGCTACTGAAAAGGACGGGCTGGGCGCTCGCATGGGTATCGATGCCACCACCAAAGCCCCACCCGAGACCGATCGCGACTGGAGCGCCCCGCTCGAGCCCGATCCCGAGGTAGCAGCCCGAGTGGACCGCCGCTGGGCCGAGTACGGCCTCGCCGATTTGGACATGCGCGCTGTGGACGACCGCGCGTTCGGCTACGAGCTCGACTAGAGCGAGGGCGTAGCCCCTAGGTGAGCCAGCAGCAAAATGCCGGCCATCAGGGCAGTCAGCGCGATCGCTGCTGCCAACAATACAAATAAGGCTGGCCAGCAGTGGCGGCGTGCCGTCTGAGCTGATAGCTAGTGCTGGCTACTGCCACCTAAAATGAGAAGAAGCGCCTGCAGGCAGACGGTCGAGCGCCATGCGCCAACGGCAACGCGTCCAACCCGGTCCCGGTCAAGAGTCAGTGTGGGACTACCCGCGTCCGCCGCGCCTGGAACCCAGCGCCCAGCGCATCCGGGTGGAATTCAATGGCGTCACCATCGCCGACAGCCAGCGCGCCCAGCGCCTGCTCGAGACCAGCCATCCCCCCGTTTATTACTTGCCGCCGGCAGACGTCCGCACCGAGTACCTAGTGCCCACCAACCACCGCTCGTTCTGCGAGTGGAAAGGGCAAGCCCGCTACTACACGGTCGCTGTAGGGGATCGGCAGGCCCTTAACGCCGCTTGGGACTATCCCCAACCGCCCCAACAGTACGCTGGCATCCGCGAGTACCTAGCGTTCTATCCGGCTCAGATGGCGGCTTGCTACGTCGGCACCGAACGCGTACAGCCGCAGACCGGCTGCTTTTACGGCGGCTGGATCACCAGCGATATTGTCGGTCCGTTTAAAGGCAGTTCCGGCACGTGGGGCTGGTAGCCTTTGGGCTTGGCTGCACGCGGCAGCCAAGCCGGTTCTAGCTAGCTTCCTGCGAGTACGGGAAGCTTGAGGTCCCATCGAGCCCCCACTCGTGCTTGAGGAACTCCTGATACAAGTTTTCGCGCATAAGCATTTGCTTGTAGAGCTTGATCAAGAACTCCTGGGCCTGTTCGCGGCTCATCTGGCGAACTTGGTATTCAAAGGAGCGGACGTTGAACTCTTGTTCTAGCGATAGCTCTGCGGGTTGAGACATAAGCGGGCTCCTACAACGCGAATGAAGATTCCGGATGCGTTGTAAACTTTCTTTAAAAAATATAACAAGGAGTTTGACACAGTGCCCACTCCCGCCTCGAGCAGCGCATGAGAGGCGCTGCTAGCATCGTACGGGTTCGGCAAGCGAGGGGCGGTCGTGCCGACTGAAGCACTATCGCGTGCAGCGGGGGTGCGTGTGGTATCCTCGGGGGCCAGTTAGGGCATTGGGCTTGATCGAGGCCCATCGCAGCGCATCGAAGCACGCTTTTGTCCGCAAGCTTTTGACGCCACACCGAACGCTCGCGTGCAGCTCGAGCGAGCGCCTTGCTGCCTGCAGGGGGTAGGCCGCCGATGGCGCCCAGCTCCGGTTGTGGCCAACGTTGCAATGACAGTGTTTTGCCCCACTTAACGATCGGGAGGTTATCTAGGAGGTAACGTTTATGTCCGTGCGTCTCTATGTCGGCAACCTACCGAAAGAGCCCATCGAGCAAGAAGCGCTCCAAGCGGTCTTTAGCGATGTTGCCGATTCTGTGTCGGTCAAGGTGATCGAAGACCGCAAAACCGGCAACTGCCGGGGGTTTGCGTTCGTAACCGTTCCCGACGACGAAACGGCCAACCAGTTCATTGAAAAGTACAACGGCCAAACTTTTAAAGAGAATCCGCTCAAAATCGAAAAGGCGCTGCCTCGCTCCAAGGAGAACGCGGAAGAAGCAGCAGCCTCAGACAGCGCCGATGGCGGGGGCGCCAACAAGCGCCGCAACAACAAAAAACGCCAGCGCAGCAGCGGCAAAGGTAGTAGTAGTGCTGAGAGCGTTGAGCCCGATCCGCGCTGGGCTGACGAGCTAGCCAAGCTCAAAGAACGGCTGGCCGCACAAAGCAAGCAGTAAGCGCGTTGCTCGGGCATCCCCGGCAACGCAGCCCGCCGTCTTAGGGCGCAAGGAGCTAAGCAAGCATGACAGCGAAAACCGATTCGGCTCAGTCTCTCAAGGAGCAAGTCGGCCGCGCGGCCGCCGATCACGTCCCCGCCAATGCGGTCGTGGGACTGGGGACAGGCTCGACGACAGCCTATGCCATCCAGGCCATCGGCGAGCGCTTGCAGGCCGGGCAGCTAGGCAACATTGCGGGCATCCCTACCTCCTTTCAAGCCGAAGTCCTGGCCAAGCAGTACGGGATCCCGCTCACTAGCCTGGATGCGGTATCGCACATTGACATTGCGGTCGATGGCGCCGACGAAGTCGATCCGGCCAAGACCCTCATCAAGGGCGGCGGTGCGGCCCACACGCGCGAGAAAGTCGTCGATACGTTTGCCCGTACCTTCGTGGTTGCTGTCGATAGCGGCAAGCTGGTCTCGACCTTAGGCGAGAAGTTCCGGTTGCCGGTCGAGGTCATTCCCATGGCGCAGGCGCCCGCACGGCGCGCGCTCGAGCAGTTGGGCGGCGAGCCCGAGCTGCGCATGGGGGTCAACAAGGCCGGCCCGGTGGTGACCGATCAGGGCAATTTGGTTTTTGACGTCCGGTTTGGCTCGATCGACAACGCAGCCGAGTTAGAGCAAACCATCAACAACATTTCCGGCGTACTGGAGAACGGCCTGTTTGTTAACGCCGCCAGTACGGTGCTGGTGGGCGAGCTCCAAGCCGACCGGGTCCGCATCCGCGAGCTCTAGCGCCGGGCGCGCTCAGGAGGGGCTCGAGGCCTTCGATTTGGAGCGCCGGCGCCGCCGCGTTCGGGGACGGTTGGCGGCCTCGCTCGGGGCCTGGCCGTTGCCGTCTTGCGCCGGCACCTGCAGCAGGACGATCGTGGCCGGGCTGCTGCGGAACTCTTGTTGCACCAGCCGCTGCAAGTTGCTCTCGAGTTCGGTTTTGAGGCGGGTCCAATCGAACTCGCCACGGCCGCCGTCCTGCAACGGGGCCTGCTGCGCCACCAGCTGCGATAGGCTCTGGCTCACCATGCGCTGCACGGCCGAGCGCTCCAGCGCATTGACGACCCCCTGCAACTGCACCTGGGGCTGGGCCGCAAGCGTACCGTCGCGAGCGAGCGTGGCGGCCACGGTGATAACCCCATCGGCGGCCAGTTGCTGCCGCTCTTTGATGGTGTCGCCGCGCACGATTCCGGCGCGATCGACTAGCTCAATGCCGGCCAGCACGGGCTCGCCGCGCTCCAGGTCGTTGGGGGTTAGCACCAGCGTGTCGCCGTTTTGAACCAGGGCGGTGCGTTCTGACGGAATGCCCATCTGCTGCGCCATTTGGGCGTGCTTGACCAGCATGCGGTACTCGCCGTGCACCGGAACGAAAAACTGCGGCCGTACCAGCGCCAGAATGAGCTTTTGGTCTTCTTGCGACCCGTGGCCGGAGACGTGGATCCCTTGCTCGCGCCCGTAGACGACGTGGGCCCCTTGGGCCATCAAGCGGTCGATGGCATCCACCACGGCAATGGTGTTGCCGGGAATGGGGTTGGCGGAAAAGGCGATGGTGTCGCCTTCGCGCGCTTGCAGTTGGGGATGCTCGCCGCGCGCGATCCGGGTCATGGCCGCCATGGGCTCCCCCTGGGAGCCGGTGGTCAGAACCAGCTGCTGCGACTCGGGCAAGCGGGCGAGGGATTTGAGCGGCTCGAACAGGCTGTCCGGACAGTGGATGTAGCCTAGGTTGCGGGCGTGGGCGATCGCGTTGAGCATCGAGCGCCCCACCACTGATACGGTCCGCCCGTGCTTTTGCGCTAGCGCCAGAATGATGCCAATGCGGTGGATGGAAGAGGCAAAGGTGGTCACCATCAACCGGCCGGTGGCTTGGGCGAAAACGTGATCGAGGTTGGGATAGACTGTCTGCTCGGAGGGGGTATGGCCCGGGGTTTCGGCGTTGGTGGAATCGCTCAGCAGGCAGAGCACCCCGCTTGCGCCGTACTCGGCGAGGCGATGCAGGTCGAAGGTTTCGCCATCGGGGGGCGTGTGGTCGACTTTGAAATCCCCGGTGTGGATGACTGTGCCGGCTGGGGTGCGAACGGCCAGGCAGAAACTATCGGCCAGCGAGTGGGTGTTGCGGATGAACTCAATGGCAAAGGCGCTCCCGAGCTGAACCACCTCGCGCGGGCCCACCGATTTGAGCTCGGTGCGATCGGCAACGTTAGCCTCCTCGAGCTTGCCTTGCAGCAACGATAGCGCCAGGCGCGGTCCGTAGATGACCGGAATGTCGAATTGCTGCAGGTAGTAGGCAATACCGCCGATGTGATCCTCGTGGCCGTGGGTCACCACCATGCCTTTGATTTTGTGGCGGTTCTGCCGCACGTAGCGCATGTCCGGCAGGACAACGTTGACGCCGTGCATCTGCTCGCTGGGAAAACCGATGCCCCCATCGAGCAGAAACATTTCCTCACCGCATTCAAAGATGCAAGTGTTTTTGCCGACTTCGTGCAGCCCGCCCAGCGGGATGATGTTGAGGGGCGAGGCTGCATCGCTTTGCTTGCTACTCATTAGCCTCCTGCGCGGATGGGATCGGGGTTAGGGGTCATAGTTGCGATCGCCCCACGAAACGGCGGCAGGGGCTTGCCGCGCTGCGGGGTAGGGGCCGCGCCGCTGCTAGGCGAGCGAGAGGTCTTGCATGACGCGCGCCAACTGCGCTTGGCTCTCAGCGTCCAGCTCGCACAGGGGGAGGCGCGGCGCGCCAACGGACCAGCCCTGTTGGGCCAGGGCTGCTTTGATGGGAATGGGGTTGGTGGAAGCAAATAAGGCGCGAAAAAGCGGATAAAGCTGCAGGTGGATCTGTCGCGCCGCCGCGACGTTACCGGCTTCGAAGTTGCGGATCAGCTGCTGCAGTTGGGATCCCACCAGGTGGCTGGCGACGCTAACCACGCCTGTGGCCCCCACCGATAGAAACGGCAGCGTGATGTAATCATCGCCGGAGTAGATGGCAAAGGAGGCATCGGTCAGCTGCCGGATCTGGCTGATGCGATCCAGGCTGCCGCTGGAGTCCTTGAGCGCGACTGCGTTGTCGAGCCGGGCCAGTTGGGCCACGGTTTCGGGGTCAAGGCTCTGGCCGGTCCGACTGGGGATGTTGTAGACCATCAGCGGCAGGTCGGGGCAGGCCCGGGCGATGGCTTCAAAGTGCCGGTACAGCCCCTGTTGGGGAGGCTTGTTGTAGTAAGGCACCACCGATAGAGCGCCATCCAGCCCCAACTGGGCCGCTTTTTGCGTGGCCGCGATCGCCTCGGATGTCGCGTTGGACCCCGTGCCAGCAATGACGTTGGCCTGGGAGCCAACGGCACTGCGAACGACTTTGAACAGCTTGTACTCCTCATCCCAGGTGAGGGTGGGCGATTCGCCAGTGGTCCCGCAAACGACAACCCCGTCGCTGCCATCGGCCACCAGCGCCGCAGCCAAGCGCTCCGCCATGGCATAGTCCACCGCACCATCGGCGGTGAAGGGGGTCACCATGGCGGTGATGACGCGTCCGAGCGAGCTGTCAGTCATTGCTTGGGAATCACCGAGGGGACTAAACCGCCATCGCTGAAGCAGCGGGGTGGATGCGGTTCTCGCGCTGCAGCAGCTCGGCAATCTGCACGGCGTTGAGGGCAGCGCCCTTGCGGATCTGATCGCCGCACAGCCACAACTCTAACGCGTTGGGGTGCGAAGCATCGCGGCGGAGGCGACCCACCAGAACCGGATCGCGCCCGGTGGCCTCGGCCGGCATGGGGAAGTGGTTGGCTTGCCAGTCCTCTACCATTTCGATGCCGGGGGCCTGGGCCAGGGCCTCGCGCGCGCGCTCGAGCGCTAGCGGCGACCCAAACTCGAGATTGAGGGCCTCGGCATGCGCCCGCAGCACCGGAACCCGGACGCAGGTGGCGCTCACCGGCAGCTCGGGCGCGTTGAAAATCTTGCGCGTCTCATCGATAAGCTTGCGCTCCTCCTGGCAGTAACCGCTGGCATCGAGCGGGGATTTGTGCGGGAAAACGTTAAACGCCAGCGGGTGCGCGAAGGCCTCAGTGGGTGGCTCCTGACCCTCGAGGATGGCGCGGGCCTGCGCTTTGAGCTCCGCCATCGCCTGAGCCCCGGCGCCGCTGGCCGATTGGTAGGTGGTTGCCAGCAAGCGCTTGAGCGGCTGCAGGCGGTGCAGCGGCCATACCGCCGTTGCCATCAAGCTAGTGGTGCAGTTGGGATTGGCGATCGCGCCGCGGTGGCCGGCGGCAGCTTCCGGATTGACCTCCGGTACCACCAACGGCACTTGCGGATCCAGGCGAAAGGCACTGGAGTTGTCGATCGCGACGGCACCGGCTGCCACGGCTTTGGGGATCCAGGTTTTGGCCGTCGCGCTACCGGCCGAAGCCAGAACCAGATCCGCATCCGCCAGCGCTGCCTCGCTGACCGGCTCCACCGGCAAGGACTCGCCCCGGAACGGCATCTGGCGGCCGGCGGAGCGCGGCGAGGCCAGCAGTTTTAGCTCGGCGACCGGGAACTGGCGCTGCTCGAGCAGCGCGATCAGCTCGGCGCCCACGGCACCGGTGGCCCCCAAAATGGCGACGCGAATGCCCTCGCTCAACGCTGTGCCTCCGCTTGTGGTTGCTCCTGAACCAGCCCGTACCTGCCCGATGCAGGGCTGTCACCTAAGGCTAGCAGATTGCCCGCCGAGCAAGGCGATCGCCGGCTGCGGCTGTGTTACGCTGCCCTGGATACAGTTGAGCCCCCGAGCAACGCCTGACCCAGATGCCTGCGGGCTAGGGGGAGGCTGCACGGTCGGCCGCCGCGTCACGAGCACTTGAGGCATGCGCGTTACCCAGGAACAGTTGCCCGGCAGTCAAATCGGTCTGGAAATCGAGATCCCCGCCGAACGCTCGCAGCAAGCCTACGACCGAGTCGTCAAAAACTTGGCCCAATCGGCCGACATTCCTGGGTTTCGCAAGGGCAAGGTGCCGCGCCAGGTGCTCATCCAACGGCTGGGCCCCGAGCGGATCAAAGCGGCCGCACTCGAGGATCTGCTCGAGCAGATTCTGGATGAGGTGATCGAGCAGGAGCAGATTGAGGCCATTAGCAAGCCGCAGCTGCGCTCGTCGTTTGAGGCGCTGACTCAAAACTACCAGCCCGGCCAGACGCTGACCGTCTCGGCGGCAGTGGACGTCTCGCCCGAGGTCAAGCTGGACGATGCGGATTACCAGCAGCTGAGCGTCCGGGCGGAGCAAACGCCGGAAGATGACGAGGCGATCGCCGAGCAAGTGGAGCAGTTTTTGCAACAGCGCCGCGCGGAGCAGGCCACGCTGGTCCCGGTCGAGGACCGACCGGCCCAGTGGGGCGATACGGTCGTCATCGACTACCAAGGGCGCCTGGCCGAGAGCGAGGACGAGGCGCCACTAGAGGGCGCCCAGGACAGCGACTTTCAGCTCGACCTCGAAGAGGGCGAGTTCATCGAGGGTATCGTCAGCGGCATAGTGGGCATGCAGCAGGGGCAGACCCAAGCCATTGAGGTCACCTTCGAAGGCGACTATCCGCAAGAGAATCTGGCCGGGCGCAACGTCACCTTTAACGTCACCCTCAACGAGATCAAAGCGCGCGAGCTACCCGAGCTCGACGACGAGTTCGCCCAGGAGGTGGGCGAGTACGAGAGCCTGTCGCAAATGCGGGAATCGCTGGCATCGCAGTTTAAGGAACAGGCCCAGCAGGAGACCCAAAACAGCATCCGGCAAGCCCTCAACGACGCCCTGCTCGAGCGCGTCGAGATCGATCTGCCCGAGTCGATGATCGACCGGGAAGTGCAGACCATGCTGACTCAAACGGCCATGGAGCTGAGTCAGTACGGTATCGACGTCCGGCAGGTCTTTACCGACGACACTATCCCGCAGATGAAAGAGCGCTCGCGCCCTGAGGCCATCCAGCGCCTCAAGCAGTCGCTAGTGCTGATTGAGGTAGCCAAGCGTCAGGGACTCGAACCCCAGCAAGACGAAATCGACAGCAAGATCGAGTCGCTCAAGCAAGAGCTCTCCGACCAAGACTACGATCCTGAGCGCATGCAGCAGATGGTTACCGATGACCTGCGCAAGGAAAAAGCGCTGGAGTGGCTGGAGCAAAACGCCGCGATCGAGCTCGTGCCCCAAGGGACGCTGCAGTCGGAGGAATCCGAGCAGGACGAGCAGGAACAGCAGCCCGAGTCAGAGGCTGGCGAGACCGAGCAGGCCTCGGAGCAAACCGTCGATGTCTCGGCGCAAGACCCGCAGGCGTGAGCCTAGTGCTGCGGCCGCTAAGGCATAATGGAGCCGTACTTACCCCGCCGCTTGCCACCCGCGCGCTATGGTTTATTCGCAGTTGCAGGGCTACCAACCCGACAGCCGCCGCTGGCACCCCATCCGCTCCGCCAGCGAGGCGGTCGTCCCCATGGTGGTGGAGCAATCCGGCATGGGCGAGCGGGCCTTCGATCTCTACTCGCGCCTGCTGCGCGAGCGCATCGTCTTTTTGGGCTCCCAGGTCGATGATTCGGTAGCCGATACGGTAGTCGCGCAGCTGCTGTATTTGGAAGCCGAGGACCCCGAGCAAGACATCCAGCTCTACATCAACTCGCCGGGCGGCGCCATTTACGCCGGCATGGCCATCTACGACACCATCCAGCAAATCCGCCCGGATGTGGCCACCATCTGCTACGGCCTGGCAGCCAGCATGGGAGCCTTTTTGCTGGGGGCTGGCAGTCCGGGCAAGCGCATGGCCCTGCCCAGCGCGCGCATCATGATCCACCAGCCGCTGGGCGGCGCGCAGGGCCATGCGGCCGATATCAACATCCAGGCCAAAGAAATCGTTTATCTCAAGCGCACCCTCAACGAGCTGTTGGCCGACCACACGGGGCAACCCTACGATCGCATCGCGCGCGATACCGATCGCGACTTTTTCATGTCCTCGCAAGAGGCCAAAGAGTACGGCCTGATCGACCGCGTCATCGCTCAACCGGCACTATCCGGTCAGGGGGCTGCTGCCGCCGCATCCTAGCTACGAGGCAGGCATGGCCAAGCAAGACACCCACCTCAAGTGCTCCTTCTGCGGCAAGTCTCAAGAGCAAGTCCGCAAGCTGATCGCGGGGCCAGGGGTCTACATTTGCGACGAGTGCGTCGAGCTCTGCAACGAGATTCTGGATGACGAGCTGGCCGACTCGCCGGGCCAGGCGCCCCAGCCCGTCCCTTCACCGGAGCAGGGCCCATCGCAATCGGGCAACAGCGCGGCGCCGCTCTCCCTTAGTGAGCTGCCCAAGCCCAAAGCCATCAAAGACTATTTGGACGAGCACGTCATCGGCCAGCAAGAGAGCAAAAAGATCCTCTCGGTTGCAGTCTACAACCACTACAAGCGCTTGGCCCAGCAGCAGCCTGCTAGCGAGGAGACCGAAGGGGCCGAAGCAACAGCCGATGGCGATGCCGAGGGCGAGGTCACGCTGCACAAATCCAACATCCTGCTAATCGGTCCTACCGGTTGCGGCAAAACCCTGCTGGCCAAGAGCCTGGCAGAGGTGCTGGATGTGCCGTTTGCGGTTGCCGACGCCACAACCCTGACCGAAGCGGGCTATGTGGGCGAGGACGTGGAAAACATCCTACTGCGGCTGCTGCAAGTTGCCGATATGGATGCCACCCAAGCCCAGCGCGGCATTATCTACATTGATGAGATCGACAAGGTCGCCCGCAAAAGCGAAAACACCTCCATCACCCGCGATGTTTCCGGGGAAGGGGTGCAGCAAGCCCTGCTCAAGATGCTGGAGGGCACGGTGGCGAACGTACCGCCGCAGGGCGGGCGCAAGCACCCCCACCAGGAGCTGATCCCCATCGATACCAGCAACATTTTGTTCGTCTGCGGTGGGGCCTTCATTGGCCTCGAGGACGTGGTTCGGCAGCGCGTGGGCAAGCGCGCCATGGGCTTCGTCCGCGACGAAGGCGAAGCTGTCGGGAGCGATCAGGCCTCGGCTAGCAGCCTGCTCCGGCAGCTAGAGCCTGACGATCTGGTCAAGTACGGCATGATCCCCGAGTTCGTCGGGCGCATTCCGGTCTCGGCCGTGCTGGAGCCGCTGAGCGAGCAAGCGCTCATGTCCATCCTGACCGAGCCGCGCAATGCCCTGGTCAAGCAGTATCAAAAGCTGCTGGCCATGGACGACATCGAACTCGAGTTCACCACTGAGGCCCTGCGCGCGATCGCCCAAGAAGCCTACCACCGCAATACCGGGGCGCGCGCCCTGCGCGGCATTATCGAGGAAGTCATGCTCGAGCTGATGTACGATCTGCCCTCGCGCTCCGACATCCAGCACTGCCAGATCACGCGCGAGATGGTGGAGCAACGCGCCTCGGCCGAGCTGCTCTGGCACCCATCGTCGGTGCCGCAGGCCGAATCCGCCTAGCGAGCGGCTCGGCGCAGGAGGGGGCATGGCAAGCGAGCGCAGCTCGGGCGCAAGGGTCACCATCCGCGGGGTGCCCCACTACTACGAGTGGGTCACCCATACCGAGGGCGAGTCCAACAAGCCCGTCCTGGTTTTTCTCCACGGCTGGGGCGGCTCCGCACGTTACTGGCGCCCAACGGCGGCAGCATTGGCGGATCGCTTCGACTGTCTGCTGTACGACCTGCGCGGCTTCGGGCGCTCGCCCCTACCAGCAGCTCCCAGCCAGGCGCTGCCTGGATACGCGCTGGAGGACTACGTCCAGGACTTAGCGGAACTGCTGGATGCGCTGGGGCTGGAGCGCGCGTTCATTAACGGCCACTCCACTGGTGCCTCGGTTGCCCTACTGTTTGCCCATCACTATCCCGAGCGCGTCGAGCGGACCATCCTGACCTGTAGCGGCATTTTTCCCTACAATCGCTGGGCGTTTTCGGCCTTCCACTGGGCGGGGCGCAACATCGTCCGGTTGCGCTTCAACTGGTTCCGGCGCGTCCCGGGCATGGACCGACTGTTCATGGCGCGCTTTCTGCAGCGCCCCATACCGGCAGCCGAGCGCCGCGCCTTTTTGGAGGACTATCTGGCTGCCAATACTGAGGCTGCCGCAGGCACCATCCGCACGGCCGTCAGCCGGCATGCCGCCCAGGTCATGCCGCAGGCTTTTGCCGGCCTGCGCGTTCCGACGCTGCTGGTCTCGGGCGAGAAAGACATCATCATCCCCAACTGGATGGGCCGGCGGGCAGCTGCCCTCAATGAGGGGGTTACGCACTGCGAGCTGCCGCAAACGGCGCATTTCCCCATGCTGGAGGATGCGCCGCGCTATCTGGAGCAGGTGCGCGTTTTTTTGGGACTGGCCCCCCCGGCAGTTACTGAGGGGGCGGCTGCTCGCCGTGAGTGAGGCGGCAGCGAGCGACTGGGCGCGCGTCCGCGCTGCCTTTCAGCGGGCACCTCTAATACCAATTTGAGCAGTGGATGCACGCTTTCCAAAGAATATGACTCCCATATTGAGTTGGTATAAAAATTAAATTCAGGCCGATTTATGGAAAAATAGAATGTAGCAACCAGGATTAAAACTGATGGGACAGCTAGGGTTCTGGGATCGAGAAAAGCGAGA
>PXQH01000011.1 GCA_003022125.1 Cyanobacteria bacterium QS_8_64_29
CACCTTGGCAATGGAGGAGTGGGCAAAGGGACGAGTCACGCGCACGGTCAACACCCCGGTTTGGTTGATGGTGCCGGCCCAGACCGAGCCGCCCGCTTCCACAGCCTGCGGCCGCGATTCGCCCGTTAGCGCCGATGTGTCGATCTGGGCACTGCCGGCCAGCACTTCGCCATCGAGCGGGATGCGCTCGCCGGGCTTGAGCTGGATGCGCTCGCCCACGGCCACGGCCTCAGGGGAAACAGTTTGCAGCTGGCCGTCCCGCTCCACGCGTGCCACATCCGGCCGCACCGCCAAAAGCGATTCCACCGAGCGGCGCGAGCCCCCCACAGCGCGATCCTGCAGCAGCTCCCCCAAGCGATAGAACAGCATGACGCCCACAGCTTCCGGAAGCTCGTGGATGGCGATCGCGGCGAGCGTGGCCACCGCCATCAAAAAATTCTCGTCAAAGACCTGACCGCGCCGGATGTTGCGCCCGGCAACCGACAGCACGCCCCAGCCGCTCGCCAAATACAGCGGGAGGAATAGGGCGTACTCGCCGATTTGATAGGGCGTCTGGTGGAGAGCTTCCCGGAAGAGCATACCCAGCGCGAGCGCTAGGGTCATGCCAACTAGCAGGACGGCCTCGCGCTTAAGCGCGGGGTTGTTACCTGACTCGCGCTCGCAAGCAGAATCCTCGCAGCACGCTTGCTCTCGGTCGACCACGCTTGGCTCCTCAACGCTGCTAAGTAACTGAATGATTGCTCAACTGAGAGACAGTTCAGATGTTATGCGGGCCGTCATACCAATTCTCGTGGCTTGTGCACTAGATTTCGACCTCCAAAACTCCCTCATCGGGCAAAGGAATGAGCGATCGCACAATATGGGAGTCATATTCTTTAGAAAGCGTGCATCCACTGCTCAAATTGGTATCACCCCACCGTCAAGGTGCGATCGCAACCGAGCTCCCCTAGTTTGGGGAGCCCGGCAACAGGATTCGTTTAGGAGCGGGGCTGGCTGGATTCGAACCAGCGACCTAGCGCTTCAGATTGGTGCGGGTTTCCCCGCTCTCCGGACTATGCCTTCACCTTGGGCGCGATCGCGCCGTTAGGTGGCGACCGTTGCGTTGCGGGCAGGATCGGCTTTGTGGCGCAGGCTGGGAGGCAGCTGCGGCCGCAGCTCGGCTAGAAACTGCCGGCCGGCTTGGCTTCCCAGGCGCAGGCGGTACCCGCGCTTGCCCCGCGCGATTCCCCACTGCCAGCCCCAGGTGCGCGCGAAGTAAGCAGCGATGGTCTCGCACTCGGCACGCGAGGCCCCGACATGGAGAGAAACTTCCAGGCTGCGGATCCGACCGTTGCGGTACCGGAACGCGCGCGAGCCGCGATCCAGATACCACAGGACCAGGCCCTGACGGGTCAGATGCCGCAGAAACGGGCGCGCGATCGTGCGCGTCCCGCCCGGATACAGACGCTGCACCAGCACCCGGATCAGCGGCGTTTGCTTGGGTTGCAGGCGCAACCAGCGCTCGCCCTGCCGGGTTAGGTACATCTTGAGCGCAACCGGGCGCCCCCCGATGCGCTCCAGTAGCTGCCGCTGGAGCTCGGCATGCGCCCTATGGCGAGCGGGATGCAGCAGGTAGAAGTTATCGCCGTTGCGGCGAGCTCCCCCCAGCAACATGCCCGCCAAGATCCCGCGGCGCTCGCGTTTGGATGAGACTTCAAAGTCCATCGTTCGGCACTGCCCGCAACCAGTCTCTGCACCTTCCTTCCCCACAGCGGGAAAGGCTTGGCTCAAGATTGCCTTATCCGCATGGCGGACGTAGGGTCTCTTGAATTTGGCCGCATTCGACCCTGCGGTTTCCCGCAGGGCGCCCGATGCATTCAGGAGGCGCTTGCTCTATCCAACTGAGCTACAGCCCCGTGCTGGCAGCGCCTCTATCCTAGCAAAGCGCGCCCCTTGGCTCGAGCAGGCGGCCTCAATCGCCCCCCTCAGGAGCAATCGCGGCCCGCTCGAGCGAGCGAACGACAAACAGCGGCATGGCAGGCTGGCGCAGCCGCTGGGCATAGCGAGCGCTCATGAGGTCGCGATAGTCGCCATCGCCGGCAACGCGAGCGCGCAAAAAGGCCGTCGTTAGGGACTTGAGGTATTGGCGCGCAGGCGCCTCTGGCTGGGAACGCTGGCGCGATCGCGGCAGGTCCACTCCCGGTAGGACCGAAAAGTGAGTAGCGCCCTGCATTAGGGCCAGATAGCGATCGTCGCCGCTCAGCCAGCTAAACGGCCGGATTTGCTCGGCCAGGGCGGGCGTAATGGTGTCCTCAGTGCTCGAAACGATGAGGGTGGGCGTCTCGAGCTGCTGCAGCTGCGACTCGCCAAAAACCGCACTGGCAAACGGGTTGACGACGACGACAGCCGCAATCCGTTCGTCCTGGAGGCCGTAGTCCTGCTGCGGCAGCTGCTGCAGCTGGCATTGCAGCAGCAACGAGATATTGAGCGTGCGGCCGAGGCCGCGGCAGCGACGCTCGAGCTGCTCGAAGTTGAGCTTGGCCTCCGTGAGCGCGAGAGCGGTATAGCCGCCGAACGAATGCCCCACAACGCCCACGCGTTGCGTGTCGATGCGCTGGCCGTAGTCGCGCGCCAGGCGATCGAGCAAAAACGTGACATCGCGCGGCCGCTCCAGCGCTTCGCCGGGCTTGATGGCAGCTTCCCGATCGCCGTTCAGCAGGCTCTCCAGCCAGGCTGAATTGCTACCTGGGTGCTCGAGCGCCGCCACGGCGAAACCGTAGCTGGCCAGATGCTGAGCCAGATACGCGAACGATGCCCGGTCAGCGCCCAAGCCGTGCGATAGCACGACCAAAGGGGCCTCGCGCTGCCGGCGCTGGGGCAAGTACAGGGTTGTTGGAAAGCTGCGCTGGCGATCGCTATCGGCTAGGGCGAGCGTGCGCCGTTCGAACTGGCTGGAGCCCTGCTCGCGCGCTGGCGGCAACTGTCCCCGCTCCAGGGGCGGACTCTGGGTGCGCTCGCGCCGGTATTGCCGCTCGACGGCGGCTGTTGCATCCTGGGTCTGCTGACCGAGGGCGGGCAGCCCTTCGAGGGCTTCTGAACCCTCAGCCACGCCAGTCTGGGTGCCTAGTTGGCCAACCAGCCCCAGGACATCGAATGGCGTCAGCGGCTCGTTGCGCTCGGCCGCACGCACCAATAGGGCTCGCAGGCGCGCCCAGTAGTCGTTGGCAGGCAGCTCGCGCTGGCTGAGGCGCTGGCGGAAGGTGCTATCGGCCCGAGCGGGCGCCGGGGCATCGCTAGGCTGGGCGAGCGAGGCCGTCGCGCGGCCGACGGGCCCAGTTAGGGTGGCGAGGGCCAGCAGGGTCGTTGCCAACCCAGCCTGGGCTGCGATGAGAGGGCGCTGCCGCCAGCGGTGCGCCCGTTCGGGATGGGGCATGGGAAACGCGTCAGTGGCGCCTTGCGCGCGCCAAGCTGCTATAGTAAAAGTCTTCTTTCTAAGCTTACCCTGCCGGTTAGCCAATTGGCGCTGGCAGCCACTGAGAGACCAACATGAGCGGTTTGCAGGGTCGGGATTTGCTCAGTGCGGCCGATCTGTCGGCCAGCGAGCTGCAGGCGGTCATGCAGCTCGCCGCACAACTCAAACAGGGCAAGCCCTCGCCGCAAGGCACGCCCATCTTGGGCTTGCTGTTCGATAAACCCTCAACGCGTACCCGGGTCTCGTTCGGGGCAGCAATGGCGCGCCTAGGCGGCTCAACCATCGATCTCAACCCCAATGCCACCCAGATCGGCCGCGGCGAACCCATTGCCGATACGGCCCGAGTGCTGGAGCGCTACCTCGGCGTGCTGGCCATCCGGACGTTCCAACAAGCCGATATCGAGACATTTGCGCGCTGGAGCCAGATTCCTACTATCAACGCCCTCAGTGATCGCGAGCATCCTTGCCAAGTTTGGGCGGATCTGTTCACGATCGGCGAATGCTTGGGCAACCTCGAGGGACTGACGCTGGCCTATCTGGGAGATGGCAACAATGTTGCCCAGTCGCTGCTGCTAGGCGGTGCCATTGCCGGTCTCCACCTGCGCATTGCCACGCCTGCTGCCCATGCCCCAGAGGCAGCCATCGTGGAGCAGGCCCGGGCGCTGGCCGGCCCCCAGCAGCAGATCGAGCTGACCGAAGATCCGCAAGCGGCCGCGCGCGATGCCCAGGTCCTCTATACCGACGTTTGGACCAGCATGGGCCAGCAGGCCACCCAGGACCGGACCGCGATCTTTCAGGCCTATCGGATCGACGCCGAGCGGTTGCGGCAGGCTGCGGACGAGGCGATCATGCTGCACTGCTTGCCCGCCCACCGCGGCGAAGAAATTACCAACGATGTCATGGAAGGGCCGCAAGCGCGCATCTGGCAGCAGGCCGAGAACCGCATGCACGTTCAACAGGCACTGTTGGCTAGCGTGCTGGGGTTAGCCTAAAGCGGTAACGCCGCTAGTTGCGATCGACAATCGAGCTGCCAGCCAGCGCTGGCACTTGTTAAACCGGCCAGGCCGCGATCGCGCTCAGGCCACACGGAATGGGGGTCGCGCTTTAGTCCCTCTCAACTGGCAACCGAATGGGGCAGTTCGGTTGTTTGTAAATGCCGTCACTCTCGATCTTTCCCAAGATATAGCAATCGTAGACCACATGTGAACGGAGCTAGCTTGTTGGGCGAAGCTCTGGACTCTCTCGAAATGGGAGTTGAAGCTCTCGGGGACAACCCCACTCATCCGTTCACGATCCACGTGTTTTTGCTATAGAAGTGGAACCGAGGTCCGAGCGCTTATTTTGATAAGCGACAGTCCCAACCATCGGTTTAGCTAACTCAGGGAGGTGGTAAGCCATGGCTATTGTCCCTACCCGCGGTCCGGGCGCTGCACGGCCGGCTCGCAACTGGTGGGATCCGTTCCGTGAACTCGACTCCGTGCAGCAAGAAATGAATCGCATGTTTGACGATTTGGTGCGCACGGGGGATGGCGGCGAAAGCGGCAATCTAACATTTGCCCCATCCGCCGAGCTAGACGAAACCGAAGATGCCATCCATCTCAAACTGGAAGTCCCGGGGATGGATCCCAACGATCTGGACGTGCAAGTCAGCGACGAAGCGATCTCCATTAGCGGCGAGCGCCGCTCCGAATTCCAGCATCAGGAAGGGAGCGGTCGGCGCAGCGAGTTCCGCTACGGGCGCTTCCAACGCGTAATCCCGCTAAATGCCCGGATCCAGAACGACAAAGTGCAGGCCAGTTACCAAAACGGCATCCTGCACCTCAACCTACCCAAAGCTGAGGAAGATAAAAACAAAGTGGTCAAAGTCAACGTGCAGCAATAAGCCGGCTAACCGCTTTAAGCGCGCCTGCCAGCGTTAGAAACCTCACCCGAGCGGCATGCCAGAATGGAGACAGTAAGCATTCCAACTCATCCACTGTGACATCCCAACTGGCAGCTCCAACAGCAACGACAACCGAGGACAACGCTTGCGTCCTGCTTGTCGAGACGAACGGGCGCTTTGCTCGGGAAGCCAGTGCGGATTTTTGGGAAGCCGGTTACGAGCCCATCGTTAGCAATAGCTTGCAAGCCAGTTGGCAGGCACTCGAGGCACGCCAGCCCGCATTGGTCGTGGTTGATGGCGGCCTGGCCGGCGAGGGTGCCCTCGAGTTTTGCCGCCAGATTCGGGATGAGGGACTCCGGGTACCGGTATTGCTGGCCATGGCGCGCGACACCATTGACGATCGCGCTGCCTGCCTGGCCGCAGGGGCCGATGACTACGTGCTCAAACCCTACCGCCCCGAGACCTTTTGGCAGCTAGTCGATCTTTATCTGAGCGCCGCGACGCGCGAGCGCGAAACGGAACAGCTGCAATTTGGCGATTTGAAGCTGGATTTGACCCTGCGGCGTGCCGTTCGCAACGGGCGCGCGATCGAGCTGACGGTGAAAGAGTTCGAGCTGTTGCGCTGCCTGATGGTGCACGCCGGGCAGGTGCTAACCCGCGAGCAAATTTTGGAAGCCGTTTGGGGCGATCACGGGGCAGGCGAGTCCAACGTGATTGAGGTCTACATCCGCTACCTGCGCCTCAAACTGGAGAGCGAGGGCGAGAAGCGCCTCATTCAAACCGTGCGCGGGGTGGGCTATGCCCTACGCGAGGCCTAGCCTGCACCGCCTTGGCTTGCTTTGGGGAGCTGCAATCGCGCTAGCCCTGCTGGGCGGATGCGGCCCTGCCAGTAGCGCGCCCGATGGGGGGGATTCCCGCTCGAGCGCTCCCGAAGCCCAGCATCTGCCCGTTAGCGCCTGCGCGCAGTTTGCCGGTACCGATACCAGCGTGACGCTGGAGGTGGCGCGGACATCGCAGCAGCAAGCCCAGGGCTTGCAACACCGGCGCGAGCTTGCCCCCAACCGCGGCATGCTGTTTCCGTTTGAGGCCCCGCGCCAAGTGCAGTTCTGGATGAAGGACGTGCCCATTGCCCTGGACATGGTGTTCGTCCGCAGCGGTCGGATCCAGCACATTGCCGCTCGGGCCCCGCCCTGTCCTAGCGAGCCCTGTCCCACCTACAGCCCCGGGGAACCCGTCACTCAGGTCATCGAGCTGCGCGGCGGACGGGTTCAAGAACTGGGATTGGCGGTGGGCGATCGCGTCCGGATCGAGTCGGTCAGTCCGCAAGCCCCCTAGCGGCGCGCGCGCACCGTCAGCGCTGCTGCGGTACGGTCCGCCTTTCGGGAACCGCCGAGTACTCGGGGTCGGCAATCTGACCGAGCCGATCCGGCGGCCAAAAGCGCACAAAGGCATGGCCGATGATGTTTTTGCGCGGGACAAATCCCCAGTAATGGGAATCGCGGCTGTTGTTGCGGTTATCGCCCAAAACCAGATAGCGCCGCTTGGGGATCTCGACCGGCCCGTAGGTGTAGTCGGGCTCGGCCTTGAGGTAGGGCTCCTGGATGGCTTGGCCGTTGATGAACACGGTTCCGTTCCGGACGGCCACCGTTTCGCCTGGCAGGCCGATTACGCGCTTGATAAACGCCTGCTCGAATTGGAGCGACTCGGGCGGCGAGAAAACGATAATATCGCCCCGCTCGGGGCGGCCGAAGCGATAGCTTAGCTTCTCGACCAGCAGGCGATCGTTGACCTGAAGGGTCGGTTGCATGGACTGGGAAGGGATGTAGCGCGCTTCCGCGACAAAATGGCGGATGCCCAACGCCAAGACGACGCTCAGGCCCAAGGTTTTGACGGTCTCGAGCCACGGGTTGGCGGTATCGCGTTGGGACATACGGCTGGGTTGCGCGCGTTGGCGGCTGCGTTCCAACCCTGGATTGTAAGCGCTGGAGTTTCCTATGATACCAATTCTCGTGGCTTATGCACTAGATTGCGATCTCCAAAAATCCTTCAATATGGAAGTTATGTCCTTTGGTTAGCGTGCATCCGCTGCTCAAATTGGTATGACTGCTCCCGCCGAATCGCTGATCCGCAACGCGGAGGTTTTGCACCCCAGCGGCCAGCTCGCGCGCGGCGACGTGCACCTGCGCGGCGGCAAAATCGCGGCCGTTTTGCCCGCTGGCAGCCCCATCCGCGCCCAGCACGAGATTGAGGCCGGCGGCCTGACGCTGTTGCCCGGCGGCATCGATCCCCAGGTGCACTTTCGCGAGCCGGGTATGGCGCACAAAGAAACCCTGTTTAGCGGCAGCTGTGCCTGCGCGCGCGGCGGCATCACGGCGTTTTTGGAGATGCCCAACACGCAGCCGCCCACCACGACGCAAGCAGCCCTGGACGACAAGCTCCAGCGGGCCGCTAGCAGCGCGCTGGTTCACTACGGTTTTTTTATTGGGGCGACGGCGGACAACCTGCCGGTGCTGCAATCGGCGCAGCCCGCCTGCGGCATCAAGATCTTTATGGGGTCATCCCACGGGTCGCTGCTGGTCAGCGAGCCGGCCGTTCTGGCGCGCATCTTTGCCAGCGGCCATCGCCCCATAGCCGTCCATGCCGAAAACCAGCAGCGCCTGGAGCAGCGGCAGCGGCAGTTTGCCGGCGCTCGAGACCCGGCCGTCCACACCCAAATCCGCGATCGCCACGTTGCCCTGCTGGCAACGCAACAAGCGCTGGAGCTGGCCCAGCGCTACCGGCGGCGCCTGCACGTACTCCACGTCTCGACCGCCGAGGAAGCCCAGTTGCTGCGCGCTTGCAAGCCCAGCTGGGTCAGTGCCGAGGTCACACCCCAACACCTGCTACTGAACGAGCACGCCTACGCCACGCTGGGGACGCGGGCGCAAATGAATCCGCCGCTGCGATCGCCGCGCGACAACGCCGTCTTGTGGCAGGCCCTGCAGGATGGCGCCATTGACTTTGTCGCCACGGATCATGCCCCCCACATCTGGGAAGAAAAGGCCCAGGGGTATCCGCACGCGCCTTCGGGGATGCCCGGGGTGGAGACCTCACTGCCACTGATGCTGACCCAGGCCATGCAAGGCCGCTGCAGCATTGCGCAGGTGGCCCGCTGGCTCTCGGCAGGGCCCGCTCAGGCTTACGGTCTGGCCAACAAAGGGGCGATCGCGCCGGGCTACGATGCCGATCTGGTCTTGGTGGATTTGGCAACGTATCGCCCGGTGCGGCGGGCAGAGCTGGCAACCCAATGCGGCTGGAGCCCCTTTGAGGGCTGGAACCTGACCGGCTGGCCCGTCATGACGTTGGTGGGCGGGCAAATTGCCTATGAGCGCGGGCAGCTCAACACGGCCGTGCGCGGCGAGGCTTTGTCGTTTCGCCGGTGAGACTTACCCCGCTTAGACCGGTAAGACTTCAATGGATCTGCCAGCCGGGATGTGGGTGGTTCCCACCGGAACTACAGCTAGGGCATCGGTCTGGGCCAGATTGACCAAATTGGCGGAGTCGTGGTGGCCCGGGTTGAGCGCAAACGTGGGACCCCCGGCCTGGCGCTCGAGCTGCCCCCACAAATAGGTCTCGCGCCCGCCGCCGGCGCGCAGCTCGCTGCGGGTGGTCGCGGCTGCGAACTGAGCGGGGCCGGCTTGGGCCCAGCCCGATCGCCGCAGCAGCGCCGGGCGCACCAAGCGCCAGCAGCTCACCAAGGCCGAGACCGGATTGCCGGGCAGGCCAAAGTAGCAGCATTCGCGCCCGCTGTCATGGGCGGCAAACGTCGCCAGGGTCAGCGGTTTGCCCGGTTTGAGCGTGACGGTGCGGAACTGGAGTTGGCCCCCTAGCGCGGTGAGGACGCGCTCGATGTAGTCGTGATCGCCGACCGAGACACCCCCCGTCGATAGTACCAGATCGGCTGAGGCAATGGCTTGGGCGATGGCCGACTGCAGGGCCTCGGGCCGATCGGGCACGATGCCTAGCGGCTGCGGCACCGCGCCGCAATCGGCCACAAAGCTTGCCAGCGCGTACTGATTGGAATCGACAATCTGGCCGGGTTGCAGGAGCTGATGGGGTGGGACTAGCTCGTCGCCGGTGGACAGAATTGCCACTTGCGGGCGCCGGTAGACCGCCACCTGCTGGCACTGGGCAGCCGCCAGCAGCGCCACCTCGGCAGGGCCCAAGCGGGTTCCGGCTGCTAGCAGCGGCTCCCCCGCCCGATGGAAGCTGGCGCGCCGGCGCACGAAGGCCTGCGGCTCGATGGGCGCCTCGACCCGGATCCGGTCGCCATCGCGCTGGATCCGCTCTTGCGGGACGATGGCATCGGCCCCCGCTGGCAGCAGGCTGCCGGTATAAAGGCGCGCTGCTTGGTGGCCCCCCAACGCGCGCTGCGGTTGGGATCCGGCCGGGATGGTCTCGACCACCTCCAATGGGGCTGGCGCTTGGGGGCTGCAATCGGCCAAATCCGCCGAGCGGACGGCGTAACCGTCCATGGCCGAGTTGTCCCAGTGCGGAAAATCCAGCACCCCCGTCACGGGCGCAGCCAAAATCCGACCGGCTGCCGCCTCCAGGCCAACGCGCTCGGCATCGCGCTCGCGATCGAGCGGTGGCGCGCAGCGCAGCGCGATCGCCTCGGCCTCGCGGACGCTCAGCATTCTAATTTCCCCCACCAGCGCTACCATTGACGCTAGCAGCCCCGCGCCCGCCCAACCTGCTTATGGACAGCGAGCGATCGCGCTCCCAACCCTTGGCTGAAGTCCCGCTGGAGCGGCGCGTTTATGCCTTCGCGATCGACTTTGCAGCGGTTGCGCTGCTGGCTGGGGCAGCCGCCATTCCGCTGTTGCAGGTGCTGGTCTTTGCCGCTGCTTGGTTGGGGCTGCGCGTTTATGCGGTTTTGCGCTATCGCGGGCAAAGCCTGGGACGCTGGGCCTTCAATCTCAAAGTCATCGATGGGCGCCGCGGCACCCTCCCCGATAGCGGCATCTTGCTGCAGCGAGAGGGGCTAACCGGGGTGGGGGCCTTGCTCGCCGCTATCGGCCTGACGCAGTTGCCCAACCCCATCGGGTTTGGCATCCCCTGCATTCCGCTGGCTGCCGACCTTCTGTTTGCCTTCGCCAGCGAGCAGCGCGGTCAGACCTTCCACGACAGCTACACCCGGACCACCATCGTCTGGGCGGAGCGCGGGTATTCGCTCGATGAGCGCCTCAAGCGCTGGGTTGACGAGGCGCGGAATCGCTTGGGAAGATAGCAGATCGGCTACCCCTTCAACTGAGTCCAGACCAGTCCCAGCTATGGCAAGCAGGAAAGGAATCCGCGTGATTGTGACGCTCGAGTGTACCGAGTGCCGCACCAATCCCCATCAGCGCACGCCCGGCGTCTCGCGCTATACCACCGAAAAAAACCGCCGCAACGTTAGCGGGCGCCTGGAGCTGCGCAAGCACTGCCGCTATTGCAACAAGCACACCGTGCACAAAGAGACCAAATAAGCGAGCGACGATGGCGTACTTTCGCAAGCGACTCTCTCCCATCAAGCCGGGCGATCCCATCGACTACAAAGATGTCGATCTGCTGCGCAAATTCATTACCGAGCGCGGCAAAATCCTGCCGCGCCGCATAACTGGCTTGACTGCCCGGCAGCAGCGGGATCTGACCCGCGCCATCAAGCGCGCTCGCATTCTGGCGCTGCTGCCTTACATCAACAAGGAAGGGTAGCTGCCCGCCGCCGAGGCGCTACCAGTCGGGTGTTAGCTTGTCCGTAGCCATGCCAGCCGGAGTGCGGAAGTCGTGGCACTGGAAGCGGGAACGCCGGTCGAGTTTCGCATCCGCGGCGAGCGCCGCTTGGCTGTCGTTGAGGGCGCAGCGGGCAAAAAGCACTGGACGGTGCGCGATTGCCAGGGCCGCGCCCATACCCTCCACCCGCGCCAGGTCGAGTACGAAGCGGGAACGACGCTCGAGGGCGTCCAAGCCCTCTCGCGCTTTCTAGAAGCGGTCGAGCCCTACCTGGGGACCGCTGACAGTAGCGATCTGGAACTGGCTTGGGAGCTGCTACTCGAGCAAGGCGAGACGGCAACGCCAGCCGGTCTCGCCCAGGTTTTGTTTTCCGAGAGTACGCCGGAAGCGTGCTACGCGGCTTACTGCCTGCTAGAGCAGGACCGGATTTACTTTAAGCGCAAAGGCGATACCTACGAGCCGCGCCCGAACGAGCAGGTTGCGGACCTCCAGCATCAACAGGAAGCAGAGCGGCAGCGCGAGCGCGAGTGGCAGCACTTTGCGGAGCAGTTGCAGCAGGCGGAAGCGGGCCAGTCGGTGGAGTGGTCAGCCAGCGATCGCGAGCGCCTGGTGGCCCTAGAGCAGGTCGTGCTCCACCCCGAGCGCGACGTCCCGCTTGCCCAGCAAGCGCTCGCGCATGCCGGGCGCTCGCAAACACCGCAGGCAGCCTTTCGGTTGCTGGTCGATATCGGCTGGTGGCACCCGCACGAAAACTTGGCGCTGCGCCGCAGCTCTTACCCCGTTAACTTTCCGCAGCAGGTGCGCGATTTGGCGCAGCAGTACCAGCATTCGCCGCCCAGGGCCGATGGCAACCGCCTCGATCTGAGCCACCTCAAGCTCTACACAATCGACGACGCCAGCACCGCCGAGATCGACGACGGCCTGAGCGTGGAAACCCTGGGCGATGGCACGCAGCGCCTCTGGATCCACATTGCCGACCCCTCCTACTGGGTCGCGCCGGCCGACGCCCTGGATCTAGAAGCGCGGCGCCGCAGCACGAGCTTGTACCTGCCCACGGGAACGATTCCCATGTTCCCGCCAGAGCTGGCGACTGGCGCCATGAGCTTGGTGCAAGGGCAAATTTGCCCGGCCCTGAGCTTTGGCGTCGTCTTGAGCGAGAGCGGCGCGATCGGCGACTACACCATCCGCGACAGTTGGGTCAGGCCAACCTACCGCCTGACCTACGACGATGCCGACGAAATGCTGCAGCTAGGCGTGCAGGCCGAGCCCGAGCTGCTTGCCCTAGCCGATTGGGCTCAGCGGCGGGCACAGTGGCGCCAGGCGCAGGGCGCGATCGACATCCGCTTGCCCGAGGCCGAAATTGCCGTCGGACCGGACAGCGAGATCGACATTCAGCTCATCGAGAGCTCGCCCGCCCGTCAGCTGGTCGCCGAGATGATGATCCTGACCGGCGAGGTGGCGGGGCACCACGGGCAGGCACAGCAGCTACCGCTGCCGTTTCGCAGCCAGCCCCAACCGGAGCTCCCCTCGGACGAAACCTTGTTGCAGTTTCCGGCGGGGCCAGTTCGGGCCTGTGCGCTGCGCGGTTGCATGCCGCGCAGCGAAACCAGCATCCAGCCGGCACGCCACGCCGGATTGGGCTTGCCAGCTTACACGCAGGTCACCTCCCCCATCCGCCGCTATGCCGATCTGCTCGCTCACTTCCAGCTCAAGGCGCACTTGCGCGGCGAAGCGCTGCCTTTCTCCAGCGAGGACCTGCAGGAGCTGACCTACAGTACAGCTGCCGCCGCAGCGGAAGCCAGCTCGGTCGAGCGGCAGACCAAGCGCTACTGGCGGCTGGAGTACCTGCGCCGCCACGGCGATCGCAGCTGGTCGGCGCTGGTGCTGCGCTGGCTGCGGCCGGAGGACAACCTAGCCCTGGTGATGCTGGAAGACATCGCCATGGAGCTACCGCACCGCTTCCAGATCCCGGTCGCACTCGGTGATCGCGTGGAGCTGCAGGTCGTAACCGCCGATCCGCACAACGATGTCATCCGCTTGCGCGAGCGGGCCAATTGGGAAGCGCAACCTGCTGCAGCCGGCTGAGCGGCTCGGGCTGGAGATGCTGCGAGGGCCAACGCCATGCCATCCACCGTGCAGCAACGCTTTCAACCGCAGCAGATGGTCATTCTGGCTCACGCCGGTTACCAGCTCTATAGCGAAGTCGTGCAAACCGTGCCCTCGCGGCCGCTGTGTTGGGTGCGTCCCATGGCGCTGGCCGTTTTACCAGCCCACGACGAGCTGCCGCCGGCCGAGGTCCCAAGCGCAGCAACCCTGTACGATTTGCGCCAAACGACAGATTTGATTTTGCCGGCAACGCTGTTTCGGGGCGCGCTCGATACGGAAGTGCTGCCGCTCATGAGCCGCTTGGCAGCGCTAGAGTCACCCTCGCCAGGCGATGGCCGCGCCCGATTGCAGCTGCGGGCATTCATCGAGCAAGTTTGGCGCGCGTACCGGCATTCGTTTCCCCCCGCCTAGCGGCTGGCAACCAGCCGAATCCGCCCGGCATCCATCTCGGCCATCAGCAGCTCCAGCGCTTCGCGATCGCCATCCGGGACCTGGCCCAGGCGCGTGAGTTCGGCGTTGATTTTCCGCTCAAGCTCGGGGGTGAGCTTGCGCGCAGCGATCGCTTGCTCCACCAGCTGGCGGATGGCCGGTACGGCAGTCACGAGGGTACCTCCTTGAGCCCACAGTCCCGTCTGCGAGTCAGGACAATGGCTGCATCGTTCGGGATTAACCCATGACGTTACCACCTCCCGAATGGGCCTCGGATCTATCTCGGGGAGCAGATTGGGCTGCCGCCTCCAGCCGCTGCGTGTCAGCCCCACCGCCGTTGAGCTACTGTAAAAAACGGTCGCGATAGCAGCAGAGCACGCTTCGGTTATGCCGGTTGCGATTGAAGAGTTGGTAACGGCCGAGATTGACAAGCCCGGCCGCTACCTAGGTAACGAACGGGGTGCCCAACACAAGCCTTGGGAACAAGCCAGCGTGCGCTGGGTGCTGACCTATCCCGAGCTGTACGAAGTGGGTGCCTCCAATCTGGGGCACGTCATTCTCTACAACGTGCTCAACGCGCAACCGCGCCACCTCTGCGATCGCGCCTACCTGCCCGCCCCCGATCTGGCCCAAAAGCTGCGCGATACCCAAACGCCGCTGTTTGCGCTGGAATCGCGCCGGCCCGTGATGGAGTTTGATGTCATGGGCTTTAGCCTCAGCTACGAGCTAGGGGCCACCAACATCCTCGAGATGCTCGACCTGGCTGGGGTGCCGCTAACCTGGCAGGAGCGGGCGGCCGGCGATTGGCCGCTAGTCTTTGCTGGCGGTCAGACGGCGACGTCCAATCCCGAGCCCTACACGGATTTCTTCGATTTCATCACCATCGGCGATGGCGAAGAGCTGTTGCCCGAGATTGGCTTTGTCATCGAGGACGGCAAAGCCGCCGGCCTGACCCGCGAGGAGCTACTGCTGGATCTGGCCCAAGTACCGGGGGTGTACGTGCCCCAGTTCTACGAGCGGGGCGCCGATGGCGCCGTTCGGCCCCGGCGCTCGGATGTGCCCGAGCGCATCGTGCGGCGCGTTGCCACGCCCATGCCCGAGTACTCCATCGGGCTAGTGCCTTATGTCGAGACCGTGCACGATCGCCTCAGCGTCGAAATTCGGCGCGGGTGCACCCGCGGCTGCCGCTTCTGCCAGCCCGGCATGCTGACCCGACCGGCCAAGGACGTCGAGCCCCAGAAAGTAGCTGATACCATCGAGCGCGGCATGCGCGAGACCGGCTACAACGAGTTCTCGCTGCTGTCGCTGAGCTGCTCCGACTACCTCTCGCTGCCGGCCCTGGGCACCGAGGTCAAAAACCGCCTCAAAGACGACAACATCTCGCTATCGCTGCCCAGCCAGCGCGTGGATCGCTTTGACGACAGCATTGCCAATGTGGTTGGGGGGATGCGCCAAACTGGCCTGACGTTTGCCCCTGAAGCCGGCACCCAGCGCCTGCGCGATGTCATTAATAAAGGCCTCAGCAACGAGGACCTGCTGCGCGGCATCAAAACCGCTTATGAGCGCGGCTGGAATCAGGTCAAGCTCTACTTCATGATCGGCTTGCCGGGCGAGACGGATGCTGATGTCATCGGCATTGCCGACACGATTCGCTGGCTCAAGCGCGAGTGTCGGGCCCCCGGGCGCAAGCCCATGGCCTTTAACGTTACCATCTCCAACTTTACGCCCAAACCCCACACGCCCTTCCAGTGGCACACCGTGGCAACCGGGGAATTCCAGCGCAAGCAGGCGCTGCTGCGCGAGGAGCTGGGGCGCATCAAGGGGGTCAAGGCCAACTTTACCGACGTGCGCCTCTCGGCCATGGAAAACTTCATCGGGCGCGGCGACCGGCGCTTGAATGCCGTCGTCCGTCAGGCTTGGGAGCTGGGCGCCGGCATGGACGCCTGGTGGGAGAACCTGGACGCAGCCTTTGGCGCCTGGGAGCGCGCGATCGCCGAGGCCGGCCTGGACTGGCAGTACCGCCAGATCGAGCAGGGCGAATGGAACGTTATGGCCGGTTCCAGCTCGCAGCAGGCCCTCGATGCGCCCCTGCCGTGGGATCACATCCACACCGGCATTGATAAAGACTGGCTCAAAGCAGAGCTGCAGCGCGCGCTCGAGGCGACCACTGTCCCCGACTGCTCCTACGCAGGTTGCTCGCACTGCGGCGTCTGCGGCATCGACTTCGGTCACAACGTGGTTGCCGAGCCGCCGCCCATCCCCGAGTTTCAAGGCCACTTCCAGCCGGATCGGACGCGCGCGCAGCGGTTGCGGGTGCGCTTTGGCAAGCATGGCGAGATGGCCCTCATCGGCCACCTCGACCTGGCGCGCCTGTTCGATCGCGCCGTCCGCCGCGCGGCCCTGCTGATCGCCTTTACGGGCGGCTACCACCCCACGCCGCGCATCGCAATTGCCAATGCCCTACCGCTGGGCGCCACCGGCAGCGGCGAGATCGTCGATTTCGATCTCACCCGGCGCCTGGATCCCGAGACCTTCCGCCAGCAGCTCGCCGAGCAACTCCCGAGCGAAATCCCGCTCTACAGTGCCACCGAGACCGAGCTGCAGGGCTCGGCAGCCAGCTCGCTCGAGCGGGCCGAGTACCGCGTGACGGTCGAAGTCGCCGAACCGAGCTCGCCCGAGCAGTGGCGCGCTTGGATTGAGAGCGTTT
This sequence comes from Cyanobacteria bacterium QS_8_64_29, assembly GCA_003022125.1. Lineage (NCBI taxonomy): Bacteria > Bacillati > Cyanobacteriota > Cyanobacteria bacterium QS_8_64_29. The sequence goes on from PXQH01000011.1 coordinate 16,327, forward strand.
TGGCTAGCGATGCCGTTTGGTGGCAGCGCCAAACCAAATTCGGCAAGGTGCAAACGGTAAACCTGCGCGAGCGCCTCGATGAGCTCGAGCTCCAATCGGCCAGCCGGGCCGAAACCGGCGCCGCCATCCTGCGCTATGTCGGTAGCTGCCGCAATGATGGAACGCTGCTGCGGCCCGAGCACCTCGTCGAAATGCTCGAGCGACAATCGGGGCAAACCCTTTATCTACGCCACGCCCACCGAGAGCAGCTCATGCTGGCTGCCGAGCGCACGCCTGCCCCCGCGCGCTAGGGCGGCGCTGTTTGCGCCCGTTTGCAGCTGCGGGCGTGGCATGGGTATGGGCCAAATTGCGCCAATTTGCAGATTGTTGGCGTATTTTGCCAGTTACCCTCGTGCGGCCCGCTCAGCTCGGTTGCGGTTGCTTACAATGGAGGAAGCGGAGACACATGTTTCCGTTCACTCCTCACACCACACGCCGCCCGAACAGCGTTCGGGCGGTTTCCTATTGGGCCCCCTGAAGCAGCTGGTGGACCGGTACGCCGCCTGCTCAAGCCGACCTGTGGTAGAATAACTGAAAATAACGATAAATATATCTGGGCATGGCAGCAACTGCGGAAGTCACGGATACGACGTTTCAAAACGAAGTTCTAGAGAGCGAAGTTCCAGTTCTGGTTGATTTTTGGGCTCCCTGGTGCGGTCCTTGCCGCATGGTTGCCCCGGTAGTCGATGAAATTGCCGAGCAATACCAAGGGCAGATCAAAGTCGTCAAGATCAACACGGACGACAATCCCAACGTGGCCAGCCAGTACGGGATTCGCAGCATTCCCACCCTGATGATCTTTAAGGACGGCGAACGCGTCGATATGGTCGTTGGCGCCGTTCCCAAAACCACGCTTGCCAATACGCTAGAGAAGTATCTCTAGAGCGCGAGGGCGCAAGCTCAATGCGTTCCGGTCGGCCGGCTGCGCTGGCGGTGCCTGCCCGGCAGGAGCGGGGCGCTAACCGTTTGACTTCGCTCGGATCTGGCATTGCAATTGCTACCGGACGATCTAGGCCGTTGGGCCGAGCAGCTCTCGCAGGCCAAAAACGGCAAGTGGATCCGGCGAGCTCTGGAAGTCCTCGTCCGCCTTGCCGGTACGGACGTCGACCGCCTGGATTGGAAGATTCTGACAGCGGCGCTTGAGGACTTGGAGCAGGGTTTCCAAGTCTTTGCGCCGTACCGCCACATCCGTAAGGTCAGCTTTTTTGGTTCGGCCCGGCTGTCACCGCAGACCGCTGAGTACCGGCTGGCAGCCGAGCTAGCCCGCTTGCTGAGCCAGCACGGCTTCATGACCATCACCGGCGCAGGCGGCGGCATCATGCAAGCGGGCAACGAAGGGGCCGGACGGGCCAACTCCTTCGGGCTCAATATTCAGCTGCCGTTCGAGCAAGGCGCCAACGCCTGCATTGAGGGAGATAGCAAGCTCATCGACTTCAAGTATTTTTTTACCCGCAAGCTATTTTTCATGCGGGAGAGCGATGCGATCGTTTTTTTCCCGGGCGGGTTTGGAACCCAGGATGAAGCCTTTGAGTGCTTGACGCTCTGCCAAACCGGCAAAGGGGGACCGGTCCCCATCGTATTGATCGACAAACCGGGCGGCACCTACTGGCAAGCGTGGAACGACTACCTCCGCCAGCATCTAATTGCCAACCAACTGATTGGCCCCCACGACACGGATATTTTTACCGTAGTCGATAGCGCCGAGCGCGCCTGCAAGGCCATCCAAGACTTCTACCGCGTCTATCACTCCTCGCGCTACGTTGGCGAAACGTTGGTCATTCGCCTCAACCAGCCGCTGAGCGATCGCGATACCGACAAACTCAATGCCGAGTTCAGCGACATTTTGGTCGACGGCAAGATTGCCAAAAGCAATGCCTTGCCCCAAGAAGCGCGCGATGCCACCGCGTCGCTACCGCGCCTGACCCTGCACTTCAACCAACGAGATCTGGGCCGCCTGTACGGCTTGATTCGCGAGCTCAATCGCTTGGGAGCTGCCACTGCCAGCGCTAGCCATCCCGAGCGCAAATAAGGAACGCTCGCTCCAGATGGCCGCCCGCTGGCGGCCGTTTGACTGGCTTGACTGTAAAATAATAAGCAAGCCAAGCTAGCATAGCTCGGCCTGCTAACTAAGGTTAACAACGATATGAGTACCAACACGCCCAATCCGTCCAATCCAGCCGGTTCGAGCAACGAGCCAACCGGAGCGAGCGGCAGCACGCCATCCAGTCAACCCAACTCCGAGCTGGAAGCCGCCGTCGACCGGGTGCTCGAGCGCAAAGTCACGCCCATGCTGGAGGACGATCGGCTAAACCGCAAAACCGATCACCTGCGGGGGCAAGTGGGTTGGCTCATGGGCATTACGATTGCCTCAGTGCTGATCCTGGGCGGTGCCTTGGCTTGGTCGGTCAACCGGTTGCAAACGCAACAAGCGCGATTGGCCGATAGCGTCGCTAGTGGCGAAGAGGCGGGCGGCCAGGTTCAGCAACTCAGAGAACAACTCCAAACCAATCAAGAACGCCTCCAGGCGATGCGAGAGCGCCTGCAAGAAATCGGCAGCGGCGTTAACAGCAACGAATCGGCGCTCAATCGCATTGCCGACTCGCTGCGCGGCATTGCCGAACAGGGCTCTTCGGGCTCCGAGTCACCTTCTGCGGAACCGTCTCCTTCCGAGACTGAGGGGTCGCAAACCGATGGCAGCTCGCAACAAAGCAACGGCACCAACGGGGGCGGCAACAGCACCGAGTAGGGTCAAAAGCGCGCTGCCGGACCCACCCTCGGGGGCAGCGCGCTTGGATCTAAGCCAGGATCCAGTTAACTAGCGTTCGGACGGGGATGCCGGTTGCACCGGCGTTGTTGACCCCGTCTTCTTTATCGATTAGGGCCGTGCCGGCAATATCGATGTGGGCCCAGGGGGTTTGCTCGACAAACTGCTGCAGAAACAGGGCTGCCGTGATGGACCCTGCCGGGCGCGATCCGGCATTTTTCATATCGGCGATGGGGGATTTGAGCAGCTCGAAGTATTTGGACTCGAGCGGCATTTGCCAGAGCTGTTCCCCACTGCGCTCGGCGCCTTGCTTGAGCTCGTCCGCCAGCCACTCCTCGGGGCTCCACAAACCGGCAATGCGGTTGCCGAGCGCGATCAGGCAGGCCCCAGTCAGGGTCGCCACATCCACCATGGCGTCCAAGCCTAACTTTTCGGTAAAGACCAAGGCATCGGCTAGGGTGAGCCGCCCTTCCGCGTCCGTGTTGTTGACCTCAATGGTTTTGCCGTTGGAGGCTTTGAGAATGTCGCCCGGCCGCATGGCGCGGCCGCTGATCATGTTCTCGGTGACGGCGCTAATGAAATGGACTTCAACGTCCGGCTTGAGCTGAGCGATCGCCTTGGCCGTGCCGAAGGTGGCAGCTGCCCCGCCCATGTCCATCTTCATGGTCTCGATGCCGCTACCGGTGGGCTTGAGGTTGAGCCCACCCGAATCGAAAGTCAAGCCCTTGCCAATGACCGCCAAGCGGCGCCGCGGCGTCCCTTCCGGCCGGTAGGTCAAATGGATGAATTTGGGCGGCAGGTCCGAGGCTTGAGCGACGCCCAGAAAAGCGCCCATCCCGCGCTTTTCGCACTCGTCGCGCTCCAGAATCTCGATCTCGAGCCCGTAGTCGGTTGCTAGCGACTCTGCCAGCTCGGCCAGGGTCACCGGCGTAACGGTATTGGCCGGGGCGGATACCAGCTCGCGCGCCAAAATCGTGCCCGAGCAAACCTTCTCGCCTCGGGCGATGGCTGCTTCTTGGCCGCCTAGACCCAGCAGCTCGACTGTCTCGAGCTTGAGCTGGCTGTCCTCGGGTTCGGATTTGAAGCGGTTATCTTGATGCAGCGCCAAGATCGTGCCTTCAACGATCGCCTGCGCCGTCGCTGCGGCATCGCCATGGGCGACAGGCAGGCTCACCGCTAACGTCCGGCAGCGCTCTTGTTTGGCCGAGCGCGCTACGCTCGCCGCAGCGACCCGAACGGTATCTTGAGTTAGCTCCTCGGCCGGGCCCAGCCCCACCAGCACGATTTTGCGAATGGGGCTGCCACCGCCCACCCGCGTCACGGCGGTACTGCCCGATTTGCCGGCAAACTCCGTTTCGTCGATCAGCTCTTTTAGCACGCCGGCCAGCTTGTCGTTGAGCTCGGCCAGCTCGCCGGTGAGCTCGACGCTCCCCTCGCACAGCCCGATTGCCAGTGCATCGCCCGTCCACGCCAGCGGTGCTGTCTGGGTGGCTTTGAACTGTACCCCCAGGCTGGTCGTGTCGGTAACGGTCATGGCAGTCGCCTGCATGGTGCCTCCTTGCTGCGCGTGCGCTCCTGAGACCAGTGTATTGCGGCCGCTGCCCCGGACGCGCCTGCCCGGGTGCAGCGCTACCATCGAGTAATGTTGACTGCCAAGGGGCCATGCGCTGGGCACGCAAACGCCGTTTCTCCCATCGCCTGAGGTGGCGCTTGGCGGGCGCGATCCTGCTGGTGGCAACGGCCTGGCTGGTGCAGCTCCCGTTTGGCGGCGATCGCCAACAACCGGCCGAGCGCGACTCGCCCGTCCTGGCGCTGGTATCGCAATCGCCGCAGCAGCGGGCCAGCCAGCTGCAAGCCATTGCCCGCCAGGGCAGCGAGCGCGCGCGGTTGCGCGCGCGCTCGCTGCTGGCAGCGGATGCGATCGCGCAAAACCAAGGCGAGCGCGCCCTGAAGTGGCTGGATGGCCTCGCCGAGCGCTACTCGTTATTGGCGCCCCAAATTGCCTTTGATCGGGCGCATGCCTACCTGCTGGCTGGCGAGCTCGAGCGCAGCCGCGATCAGCTGCGCCAGTTGCTCGAGCGTTATCCCGAGGCGCCCGTTGCCGCGCGCGCGCTGGATTGGTTGGGCTGGCAGGATCCCCGCTACTGGCAGCGCGGCGTCACCCAGTTCCCGAGCCATCCCAGCAGCGTGGAGATGGCGCGCCAGCTGCTGGATTCGGAGTCAGAGCAAGTAGCGGATCCGGCCCCCTTGTGGCTCGCAATCGCCCGATTTGCTCCCCAACCCGAGCGCGCCAGCGAAGCGCGCGACCGGCTCATGGCGCTCGCGCCCGAGGGCCTGGACTCCCAAGATTGGGCCGCGATCGCGGCCGGCTATTGGGACGAGCGCGCCTACGGCAAAGCGGCCCGCGCCTACGCGCGCGCCGCCGAGATCCCAGCCCATCTCTACCGGCGCGGGCGCGGCTACCAGCTCAGCAACCAGCGGATTTCGGCGGCCGAGGCCTACGAGCGCCTGCTGCGCGAGTTTCCCCAAGCCCCTGAGGCCGGATCGGCCCTGCTGCGCCTGGCGGAGATGGCCGATCGCGGGCAGGCCCTGCACTACTTCAACCGGGCCATCCACAACTTTCCCGACAAGGCCCCGCAGGCGCGAGCGACCAAAGCCCAACTGCTGGCGTCGGTGAGCCGGCACTCGGCGCAATACCACCGCGAGCGCTTGCTAGCCGAGCACCCGCACTCGGAGCCGGCCGCCCAGTACCGCTGGCACCTCGCCCAGCAGCAAGCCGAGGCCGGCCACCTCGAAGCCGCCATGCAGCAGGCTGCCGTGATCGCGCGTGACAATGCCGACAGCTCGCTGGCGCCCCGCGCCGCTTTCTGGCGGGGCAAATGGGCAGCGCAGCTCGGGCAGGACGGCACTGCCCGCGAGGCCTTCCAACGCGTGCTGCGCGCCCACACCGCCTCCTACTATGCCTGGCGCTCGGCCAGCCTGTTGGGCCGCAAGGTGGGTGACTTTCGCCAGCTGCGCAGTGCCGAGCGCTCGGTGCAGCGCCCCCAGCAGCGACCAGGCTTGCCAGCGGGATCCGATGCAGTGGAAGAGCTCTACCGCCTGGGCCAGGACGAGCGCGCCTGGGCAGCTTGGCGCGTTGCTAACGGCAGCGCGAGCGAGCTGACCGTGCGCGAGCAATTCACCGAGGGCCTGCTGCGCATTGCACGCGGGGACTACCTCCAAGGCCTCAACCGAATCTGGACGCTCCAGCAGCGCGACGGCAAGCAGGCCCACCAGCAATGGCAGGCCCTGCGGCAGCAACCCAAGTACTGGCACGCGCTGTTCCCGTTGCCCTATTACGAGGCGATTGCGCAACAGGCCCAGCAGTACCGCCTCGACCCGCTGCTGGTGACGGCCATCATCCGCCGGGAGTCGCGCTTCGAGCCCGACATGGGCTCCTCAGCTGGAGCCATCGGTCTCATGCAGCTCATTCCCAGCACGGCATCGCGAGCCGCCGAGCGCTTGGGCTTGAGCGATTACGATCTGCGCGATCCCCAAGACAGCCTCCGACTGGGGAGTTGGTACTTGGCCCGCCTGCATGGGCGCTACGAGGGCAATGCCCTGTTGATGGTGGCCAGCTACAACGCTGGGGTCGGCAACGTCAACGACTGGCTCGAGCAGCGCGATCCCAACGACCCGGATGCCTTTGTGGCCCAAATTCCGTTTGATGAGACCCGAAACTACGTCAAGGCGGTCTTTGGCAATTACTGGAACTACCTGCGCCTGTACGATCCCAGCATGCGCGAGGTAGCCGGTTCGCCGCCTTGAGCGAGGCGCCGGGCAGCCAAACCGCTGGATACAATGGGCGGCAGCTTCTAAAGGCAGGGTCCGATGCCGCCTCAACCAGAACTCGAACCCCAAGCCGAGCGCGACAGCCATCTCGATGTTGTCCCGGAAGACACCGAGATGTCGCTATTCGAGCACCTGGAAGAGCTGCGGCGGCGCATTTTTTATGCCCTCATCGCCGTCGCCATCGGCATTGTGGGGTGCTTTCTGGGGGTCGATCCCATCGTTGAGCTGCTGGAGCAGCCTGCCCAGGGCGTCAAGTTCCTCCAGCTCGCGCCGGGCGAGTATTTTTTCGTCTCGCTCAAAGTTGCTGGCTACAGCGGCTTGCTGGTGGCAACGCCTTTTATTATTTATCAGGTTTTACTGTTCGTCCTGCCCGGGCTAACGCGGCGCGAGCGGCGCTTGGTGGGGCCAGTGGTGTTGGGCTCGACGGTCTTGTTTGCGGCCGGTCTGGCGTTTTCCTACTTTGCCCTGGTACCGGCGGCGCTCAACTTTTTCATTAGCTACGGGGAAGGCATTGTCGAGCAGCAGTGGTCGATTGACAAGTACTTTCGCTTCGTTCTGCTGCTGATGTTTAGCACGGGATTGGCCTTCCAGATCCCTATCATTCAAACGCTACTGGGGCTGTTGGGCATCGCCGGCTCGCGGCAGATGCTGTCCGGGTGGCGCTATGTGGTCTTTGGGGCTGTGGTATTGGGGGCCATCTTGACCCCTTCCACAGATCCGCTGACGCAATCGCTGCTGGCAGGCGCCGTTTTGGGCCTCTACTTTAGCGGCATTGGCTTGGTGAAAGCGCTGGAACGCTAGCTGGGGGAATCTGGCTCGACGAGCCATTCTGAGGCCCGCTCTCCCAGCTCAATGGGGATGCTGACGGCCCGACCGACGCGCGGCCGCCGGCGCGTTTGCCGGATGGCCTCGCGGACCTGGGCAGTGGCCCCCATGCCGTCGAGGTAGCGCGCTAGCTCGGCTAGGTGCGCGCGGTACTCGGTCTCGTCGAGCGGAAACGAGGCCTGTTCCAGATAGCGCCACATGATTTGGACGAAGATGCGCGCCGGCGTGCGCCGCAGCCGGATGTCGTAGGAGCGCCCCCACTTATCGAGCAGCAATTGCTGGAGCTCCTGCCCGGTCACGATCGCATCCTCCTAGCTAGCGGAACGTTACAATCGCTCGCGTGCGGGTCCATCCTGCGCTTTCAGCCATCCCAGCGCCAGCGGGCAGCCCCTGTCTGCAATAATACAAATCCAGCGAGTCCGTCCCCGGGCCGCTATCGGCCAGGCTGCTTGCCCGAGCTGGGCGATCCCGAGCAGCTAGCGTGACGCAGCCAAGCTCAAGCACAAAACCATGGCTCAAGCATCCGATTCCGCTAACGCGCCTAACATGGGCCGCCGCCAGTTTATGAACGTTATGGCGTTCGGCACGGTAACGGGCGTTGCCCTAGGCGCGCTCTATCCCGTGGTTCGCTATTTCATTCCGCCCTCGGCTGGCGGCGAAGGCGAGGGCGTCGTTGCCAAAGACAAGCTGGGCAAACCAATTGATGCCGGCAACGTAGCGGCCGAACACGATCCCGGCGATCGCGTCCTCACCCAAGGCATTGATGGCGATCCCACCTACGTCATGATCACCGAAGACGAGAGCATCGCTAGCTACGGCCTCAATGCTGTCTGCACGCACCTGGGCTGCATCGTGCCCTGGGACGGCAGCCAAAACAAATTCGTCTGCCCCTGCCACGGGTCGCAGTACGACGCCACCGGTAAAGTCGTGCGCGGCCCGGCCCCCAAGTCGCTGGCCCTGGTCAATACCGAGGTCACTGAAGGCAACCAAATCGTTTATACGCCCTGGGAAGAGACGGACTTTCGCACGGGCCAAGCCCCCTGGTGGACCTAGGGACCGCCGGCAGGCGGTTTCGAGTAGCGCGCACGGGACGATCCGATGAGAGCAGTAGTTTTTCCCATGGCCAAAGTTGCGCTGGTGGCGCTCGCTGCCGCCGCAGTGTGGGTCGCCGGCGCCGGCCTAACCCCGCAACCGGCAGCTGCTTATCCGTTCTGGGCCCAGCAGACTGCCCCCGAGACGCCGCGCGAGGATACAGGGCGAATCGTCTGTGCCAACTGCCACTTGGCCCAGAAGGAAGCCGAGGTTGCCGTCCCCCAGTCGGTAACGCCGGATTCAGTGTTCAAAGCCGTCGTCGAGATCCCCTACGACACTGAGCTGCAGCAGGTCATGGCCGACGGCTCGCGCGGCGAGCTCAACGTTGGCGCGGTGCTGATGCTGCCCGAGGGCTTTGAAATTGCGCCGGAGGAGCGCATCCCCGAAGCCATGCAAGAGGAAGTGGGCGACGTCTTCTTCCAGCCCTACAGCGCGGACAAGCCCAACATTGTCTTGGTCGGGCCGCTGTCGGGCAAAGAGCACCAGGAGATCGCCTTCCCGGTGCTCTCGCCCGATCCCGAGGCCAGCGAAGACCGCTACTACGGCAAATTCCCCGTTTATCTTGGGGCCAATCGCGGGCGCGGCCAGCTCTATCCTGATGGGAGCCGCAGCAATAACGCCGTCCAGAAGGCCTCGGCTAGCGGCACGATCGCCGCGATCGCCGAGCGCGAGGCGGGCGGTTACGAGGTCACCATCCAACCGCAAGCGGGCGAGCCCACCACCGATACCATCCCCGCCGGTCCCGAGCCCATCGTGACCGAGGGCGATGCGGTGGAAGCCGGCGATGCCCTCACTGAAGATCCCAACGTGGGCGGTTTCGGTCAGGAAGAAACCGAGATCGTGCTGCAGGACCCCACCCGCATCAAGTGGCTGATGGGCTTTCTGGGCCTGATTGCTCTCGCCCAGATCTTTTTGATCCTCAAAAAGCGGCAGGTCGAGCGCATGCAAGCTGCCGAGATGGACCTTTAGCGACCCTTGCGAGCTAGCTCGGGCGGGGCAGGCCGCCTGCCCCAGCGCGATCTCCAGGCCCACCAGCAGCAGCGCGCAACCGCCCAGCCCCCATCCGGTTGGGATCTCGCCCAAAAGGAGCGCTCCCAGCAGCGTAGCCCCGACTGGCTCGAGCAAGGTCACCAACGTCACGGTCATTGGCGGCAACCAGCGCAGCGCCCAGTTGAAACTGGTGTGGCCCAGCAGCTGCGACCCGAGCGCCAGCAGCAGGATGCAACCGTAAACCACTGGCGGATGGGGCCAGTAGCCCATCCCCAAAACCGGCGGTAGCGGCGCCAGCACGATGGCAGCCGTGGCATAGGCCACCGTGGCGTAGCTGCGCGTGTCCAACCCGGCCCCTCGGGCAGCCCGGCCCAGGGCAAAATAGGTTCCGGCTGCCATGGCCCCAACCAGCGCCAGCCCATCGCCTAGCAGCGAGTGACGGGTCGCGCCTCCGTAGGCAGTATCCCCCCAAGCAATGAGGCCGCAGCCGGCGGTAGCTAGCAGCGTGCCCGCTGGCCCCATACCAGCTGGGCGGCCAGCGCGACCCACAGCGGGTGGGTCGTCACCAGCGCCGTGGAAGCGGCAATGGAGGTGAGCGCTAGCGAGGCGATCCAGCTGACAAAGTGCAGCGCCAGGGCCAAGCCGGCTGCCACCGCGTAGCGCCAGCCGCGGGCGGCCAGCGCTGGCAGGGGGAGGCTCAATGGCAGCAGCAGTACGGTCGCGACTTGCAAGCGCGCCGCCGCCAGGAATGCGCTCAGCGCCCATACCTCACCGGTGGCGGCTGCCAAGGCCCACCGGATCCAAATGGCAGAGGCCGATATACCCGCAACCCCCAACCCCAGAACCAGGCCCAGCTGCCAGCGCGGTGGCTTTACCATGGCGATCGCTGAAGATAGCCGCCGCCAGCGATGGCAACCGAGCTGCCGCCGCTCACCACCGAGACCATCTGGGCAATTCTCAACGACGAGCTGGCCGATGGCACGGTCAATCGGCTGGCTTGGGCTTGCTTGGGCTATCGCTACGATGCGGCAGCCCAGCAGTGGGACAGTAGCGGCGCCCACCCCGACTGGCAAGCGGCGTACCCGCAACCGCCGGACTTTATCGCCAGCCGTCGCGCCACCGTTAAGCTCACGCGCTCGATTCCCAAGCCCGACAAGCAGCTGCTGAAGGAACGACTGGGCTTTAAGGGCTACAAGATCGGCGAGTTCGGCCCGCGCGAGACCCGCCGCGCCACGGCTGCCAATTGGCTGCTACATTACATGCGGCAGACCGGCAGGCTGGCGTGAGGTGACGCCTCCCACCCCTCAAGCGCGCGATCCCTACGCCTGGATCGAGCGCGCGCTGGCAACCCTCCATCGGGCCAACTGGTACCGCTCGGTAACGCCCATCCGCAGCCGGCCGGGCGCCGTCATCGAGCGCAACGGCCGCTCGCTGGTGAACTTGGGCAGCAACGATTATCTGGGGCTGGCCGGCGATCCGCGCCTTATTGAGGCAGCGGCGCAGGCAGCGCGCGAGCTGGGCACCGGTAGCACGGGCTCGCGCTTGCTCAGCGGCCATCGCGCGCTCCATCGCGAGCTCGAGACGGCCCTTGCAACCCTCAAAGGCACTGACGATGCCTTGGTTTTTAGCTCGGGATACTTGGCCAATTTGGGGACGATTGCGGCCTTGGTGGGCCCGCGCGACCTGGTCCTAGGCGATCGCTACAATCACGCCAGCCTCAAAACTGGGGCTGCCGCCAGCGGCGCTTGCACCCGCGAGTACGCCCACTGCGACCTGGGGGATCTGCAAGCGCAGCTAGCACGCGAGCGCCCGCACTACCGCCACTGCCTCATTGCCACGGATAGTGCCTTCAGCATGGACGGCGATCTGTGCCCGCTGCCGCAACTGCTGGATTTGGCCGAATCGGCCGGGTGCATGGTGTTGGTCGATGAAGCCCACGCCACTGGCGTTCTGGGGGCAACTGGGGCAGGCTGCGTCGAGGCCTGGGGCTGCGGCCATCGCCCCATGGTGCAAGTGGGAACGCTCAGCAAGGCCCTGGGCAGCCTGGGGGGCTATGTCGCCGGCTCGGCCGCCCTCATCGACTACCTGCGCAACCGTACCCCGAGCTGGATCTACACCACCGGCCTATCGCCAGCCGATGCGGCAGCAGCCCGGGAAGCGCTACGGCTGGTGCGCGAGGAACCGCAGCGCCGCGAGTGGCTTTGGGCGAATGCCGATGCGCTCAAGCAGCAGCTCTCAGGGCATGCCCTGCTGCCCTCGCAAACGCCCATCGTTTGCCTGCAAGCGGCGAGCCCGGCCCGGGCCCTAACGCTGGCGCAGCAGCTCGAGGCGGCCGGCGTCTTTGCACCGGCGGTGCGCCCGCCCACTGTGCCCACCAGCCGCATTCGCTTCTCGGTGATGGCAACCCACCAGCGCGAACACCTACAGCGCGCGGCCGCCGCGCTCGAGGCCGAGGCAAGCAGCTAGGCTCCCCGGGCAGCCAGATCGGCAGGCGCGTTGCAGTTCCAAAGTGCTTGGGGATCGCTTACGGTCAGCGTCCCGACGGGTTGCTGCGCCAGCCAGTCTTGCAGCGAGCGCTGCCCGGAACGCAGGTGAGCGCGTAGCGAGGGCAGGCAATCGCGCTTATAAAAGCCGCACAGCGGCTCCCACCGAGCGGAACGGAACGGTAGCTGCGCCACTGTCCCGTCTGCCTCCTTCGGTAGCTGGGCCATCCAATGCTGGAGCTCAGCCGCGTTGATGCCTGCCAGATCGCAAGCCAGCACGAGCGCCCACTGGGTCTCAGTTCGCTCGAGGCCCGCAACGAGCCCTGCGAGCGGGCCCTGCCCCCGATCGCGCTCGCAGCAGAAGGTGCACTCGGTTGGCGCTCGGTGGCGGTAGCGCGCTGGCCGGGGCGTCACGATCCGAACCGGTGCCGCCCCCGCCGCGATCGCCGCCTGGCAAACGCGCGCCAGTAGCGGTATCCCGCCCAAGGTGACAAGAGCTTTGTCGCGCCCCATGCGAGAGTTCTGGCCGCCAGCCAGCACGATTGCCGTCACCGCCGGGGCCGTCACGACTCCGCCGCCCACTCATCCGAGTCCGGCTCGGGCGAACCGGCCAGGTGCGGGCGCTGGGGTGACTGCCTGAAGCGAATGGCTGTCACGCCCAAGTTGGGGGCCGAGGCCGCGATTTTGTGGCGCCGCAACCACAGGGCATGGCGCGCGTGGGCATCGGGACAGGTAACGACCAACTCCGTCCCGCGCAAGCTCAGCTGGCAGTGTGCCAGCAGGTTGCGGAAGGGCCAACGCTGGCGTTGCAGAAAGAGCGCGATCGCGCGTTGGGCGAAGGGTTGGGCGGACATGACCTGGATCCGAATCGGGCTAGCTCGTTCGGAAGTGCTGGGATCTCAGCAAGTTATTGCAATCGGCTAGCAACAAGTTTGAACTTTCATGACGCCACTCCTGCAGGAGACTGCCTGCCTCCGTGCTGACGGGCGTGCTATCGACAATTGCTACACTGCGGGTTAGTTTTTGCCATGCTGGCCTCTAGGATATTCCGGTCGACCGCGGTCTGCCAGCCAGCTAGCGGCTCGGCCGATGGGGCCGCCTTGTTGGCCCCAACCTAGGGTGAAGGTGTGAGGAAGGCTGTGACTGCCAAAAAGATCGCCCAGAAGCGACAGCGGCAAACGCGCTCGTCCAAACCTACCCCCAACAAGCGCAAGCCTGCCTCCCTCTGGAAGCGCCGGTTTTGGGTGGGAACGGGCCTGTTGGGCGTTGCCGCCCTATCTGCCATGGGCGGTGCCCTGCTGGCACTCTCGCTCTCGGCGCAGCCGCTACGCCCGGCGCAGCTAGCGCAGCGGGCCGAGCGCATTGCGTTTGACGAGCGCGATCCGGTTGATACCCCAAGCTTGCAGCTGCCGGGGCTAACGCGTCCCATCAACGTTCTGATTCTGGGAACCAAAGCCGATACGCCCATTGCCAAACGCTCGCCGGAGCGCAGCAATGAATTTGGCGGCAACACGGACACCATCCTGCTGGCGCGCTTTGAGCCAGGCTCGGACGAACTGACGCTACTGTCGGTACCGCGCGATACGCGCACCCGCATTGAAGGACTGGGAACAGCCAAAATCAACGCGGCCAATGCCGAAGGCGGTGCAGCGCTAGCAGCCCGCGAGGTGCGCGATTTGCTTGGGGGTGTGGCCATCGATCGCTACGTGCGCCTCAACCTGCAGGGCGTCGAGACTTTGGTCGATGCGCTGGGTGGAGTTACGGTCTATGTCCCCAAAGACATGCACTACACCGACCGCAGCCAGGACCTGCGCATCGATCTGGAACAGGGCAAGCAGCATCTGGATGGCGATAAAGCTTTGCAGTTCCTGCGATTCCGCCACGATGGCAAAGGCGACATCGGCCGGATCCAGCGCCAGCAGATCCTGCTGCGCGCCATCCTCGACAAGGCCCTAAATCCGACCACCTTGGTGCGGGCGCCCCAGATCGTCTCGGCCGTCCGCGCGCACGTGGATACCAACCTGAGCGTTGAGGAGATGATTGCGCTTGCCGGTTTTGCCACCAAGACCGACACCAGCGACGTGCAGATGGTCATGCTGCCCGGCCGCGTTGGTTCGGGGACGGTTCAGAGCGATTCGGGCGAGACCTCAATCAGCTATTGGATCCCGGACGAGTCGAAAATTCCAGCCCTAATGGCCCGCTACTTCGATGCCCCACGGGCCGCCTCCAGCGAGGAGGAGGCTCCCGAGCCGGCTAACGTGCGCGTGGCCATCCAAAACGGGGCGGAGCAAGCCCAAGCCGCGATCGCGCTCAAGCGCGCGCTGCAGCGGCAGGGCTACCGCCAGAGCTATCTCGACGATGGCTGGGACCGCGTACCGTCCCGAACGCGCATCCTGGTCCAGCAGGGCAACGAACGGGCCGCCCGAGCCGTTCGCGAGTCCCTAGGGATGGGAACGGTGCGCGTCCAGAGCACGGGACCGCTCAACGCTGATATCACCGTGCGCATGGGTCAAGACTGGCTGCAGCGGCAGCGCGTGCTGCCCTCGGCACCTGAGGCTAGCGATGCCAGTGCGCCAGCAACCAGTCCCGCAACAGCGGGTTAACCCGCTCAGGGACTTCATCGTGGGGACAGTGGCCCAACCCGGGCAGCGGGACAAAGCGCTCTACGGTGGACCAGTCGGCGGCCTGGCGGCCCAGCTCAACCGGTTCCCAGGGATCGGCAGTGCCCCACAGCACCAGCGCCGGGCAGGCGAGCTCGGGCAGCAGCTCCTCCGGTAGTGGTCCCCCGGAATAATTGACAAAGGCAATAAAGACCTCGGCAGCTCCCGGATCGCGGGCCGGCTCGAGCAGCAGCGCCACTAGCTCGTCCGTTACGGCCTCGGCCTGCGGGTAAGCCTGCTGCAAGATGCGGCGGACGGTTCCAGGCCGGGCGAGGCGGCGAAAAAACGCCCGACCGATGGGGCCGACGCTCAGCAACTGTTGCGCCAGCGGCGCGCTCCAGCGCCGGTACCAGGGCAGGTTGCCGCGCTTGCACTCGTGCAGCCGCCGCAGCGAAAAGTTGATGGCCGCCACTCCCAATACCCGCTCCGGATGAGTTACAGCAGCCTGCATGGCCGCAATGCAGCCAATGGAGTTACCCACCAAAAACGCGGGCTCGCTCACGACCTCGCGGCAAAAATCGGCCACCTGCTGGCCCCAAGTCTCGAAGGTGTAGCTAACTGTAGGACTAGGTGGTGGCTTGGCGGATGCCCCAAAGCCGAGCAAATCGATGGCGTAGCACCGGCAGTCGCGCCCGAGCTCGGCGAGGTTGTGGCGCCAGTGACCCGAGCAGGCCCCAAAGCCGTGGACCAGGACCGCTGGCGGCCCGCGATCGCCGCAGGCGCGGTACGCAATGCGGTGGCCGCGCCACTGCCACGCGCTAACCGGCGGCATGGCCGTCACAACAGCCGAATCATCCATAGGGGAGGCTGCCAGCGTGGGATACTGCCATCTTAGGCTAAGGCCCAGTCCCCCGCCGGCTGCTACCGACCATGACCCCACCCCATCGCGCTGCCCCCGCGCTCCCGGCTTTTATGGCCCACGAAGGGGGTGGTGCCGGGGCCACGGCCCCCCTGAGGGTCCTGCCCGTTCCCTACGAGGCCACCACCACCTACCGCCCGGGCTGCCGGGGCGGCCCCGAAGCCTTGCTGGCTGCCTCCGACGAGCTGGAGGCCTACGACCTGGAACTCGAGCGCGAGGTGAGCTGGGAGTTGGGCATTCACACTTGCGCCCCCGTGGCCGATACCCGCGCCACTGCCATGGCACCGGCGGACGCCATGCCCGCGATCCGCGAGGCTGGGGCCCAGCTTGCTGCAACGGTGGCCTTTGGGGTAACCGTTGGCGGCGAGCACAGCGTGACTGCGGGGTTGCTGCAGGGGTACCGCCAGTACTGGCGCGAGCCGTTTACGGTGGTGCAAATTGACGCCCACGCTGACTTGCGCGATCGCTACGAAGGCTCGCCCCACAACCATGCCTGCGTCATGCGGCGGGTTCAGGAGCTGGGCTTGCCCATCCTGCCCGTGGGCATCCGCAGCCTCTGCCGCGAGGAGGCCCAGCGGATCGCCCGGCAGCAGCTGCCGGTAGTCTGGGCGCGCGATGCGGCGGCCGGAACGGGCTGGATCGAGCGCGCGCTCGCCAGCATCGAGACCGAGCGGGTGTTTATCACCATCGACCTCGACGGGCTCGACCCGGGGCTGATGCCGGGGGTGGGGACGCCGGAACCGGGCGGTTTGGCCTGGTACCCGCTGCTGCACTTTCTGCGGCGCACCTTCGAGCGCCACACGGTCATCGGCAGCGACATCATGGAACTCGCCCCAGTGGCCGATTCAGTGGTTTCGCAGTTTAGTGCGGCCAAGCTAGCCTACAAGCTGCTGGGCTACGGCGCCTGGCAGCGGGGCTGGTAGGGGCCCCCGCCGGTGCAATTTCGTTCCGAGAGCGCGCACCGAGCTGCTATGTTATTTGGGGGTTAGCGACACGCGGGCGTGGCGGCGATCGGGGATGAGTTACCGGCGCATTTTGCTCAAGCTTAGCGGCGAAGCCCTAATGGGCGAGCGCAGCTACGGCACCGATCCGGAGGTGGTGGCCAACATCGCCCGCGAAATTGCCGATGTCCTGGCCACTGGGGTGCAGCTTGCGGTGGTGGTGGGCGGTGGCAACATCTTTCGCGGGCTCAAGGGGGCTGCCGGCGGCATGGACCGGGCGACGGCGGACTACATCGGCATGATCGCCACGGTCATGAATGCCCTAACGTTGCAGGACGCACTCGAGCGCATCGAGGTGCCCTCGCGCGTGCAGACCGCCATCACCATGCAGCAGGTGGCCGAGCCCTACATCCGCCGGCGTGCCATCCGGCACTTGGAAAAAGGGCGTGCCGTCATCTTTGGCGCTGGATCGGGCAATCCGTTTTTCTCCACCGATACCACGGCGGCCCTGCGGGCCGCCGAGATTGACGCGGAAGCCATTTTTAAAGCCACCCAGGTAGATGGCATCTACGATTGCGACCCGCACCACAACCCGCAAGCGCAGCGCTACCAGCACTTGTCGTTCGGGCGCGTGCTCACCCAAGACCTGCGCGTGATGGATGGCACCGCCGTCGCGCTGTGCAAAGAAAACGACATTCCAATCCTGGTTTTCGATCTCTCGGTGCGCGGCAACATCGTCCGCGCCATCCAAGGCGAATCGATCGGCACCATCGTGGGAGGTAGCGAATGAATCTCGACGACGTCCGAGACCGAATGCAAAAGGCCATCGACGCGACGCAGCGCGATTTCAATACGCTGCGCACTGGGCGTGCCAATCCCGCCCTGCTCGATCGCGTCACGGTGGAGTACTACGGCGTCGAAACGCCGCTCAAGTCGCTGGCCAACGTCAGCACCCCCGATGCCACGACGATCACCATCCAGCCGTTCGATAAAAACAGCATCGCCCAAATCGAAAAGGCCATCGCCATGTCCGATATTGGGCTAACGCCCAACAACGATGGCAACGTCATTCGGCTCAACATCCCGCCGCTGACCAGCGAGCGGCGCCAGGAGCTGGTCAAAGTCGCCGGCAAAATTGCCGAAGAAGGCCGGGTCTCGGTGCGCAACATCCGCCGCGATGCCATTGATGCCATCCGCAAGCAGCAAAAGAACGGCGAGCTCTCCGAGGACGAGTCCCAAGACCTGCAGGAGCAGGTGCAGAAGCTGACGGACCAGAGCGTGGGCAAAATCGACGAGCTGCTCAAAGCCAAAGAGGACGACATCACCACCGTTTGAGCGCTGCCCGACCCCCCGCCAGTGCTGCGCGTGCGAGCTGGCGGCGAGACTGGCGTTTATGTCGCAGACTGCTTCCGCCCCTGCCCGATCCGGCCGCGATCGCGTGCTGGCGGTCGATGACTCGCCCGACAGCCGGCTGCTGGTGCAGAGCATTTTGGAGGCCGAAGGCTACGCCGTGTCGCTGGCCGAGAGCGGCTGGCAAGCGCTAGCCAGCGTCGAGCGAGCGCCGCCCTCGCTGCTGCTGCTGGATGTCATGATGCCCGAGCTCGACGGGTTCGAGGTTACCCGGCGCATTCGGGCCAACCCCAATTTGCCGTTTGTGCCCATTTTGCTGGTGACCGCCTACGATCGACCCAATGCCGCCCAAGGCCTGGATAGCGGCGCCGACGACTTTTTGCGCAAGCCGCTCGATGTCGATGAGTTGCTGGCGCGGGTGCGCTCGCTGCTGCGCCTCAAGCACAGCGTGGACGAGCGCGACGAAATCGCCCGCCAGCGCGCCGACTTTGTCTCGCGCCTGACCCACGATCTGCGCACGCCGCTGGTGGCGGCGGACCGGATGCTGTCGCTGTTCCAGCAGGGGGCCTTTGGCGAGCTCAACGAGTCCATGCGCGAGGCCGTTGACACCATGGCCAGCAGCAACCGCAGCATGCTCGATATGGTCAATACGTTGCTGGAGGTCTACCGCCACGAAGCCGGGCGCAAAACCTACGACTTTACCCGCGTGGACCTGCGCGCCCTGCTGGGTGAGGTGCTGCAGGAGCTGGAGCCGCTGGCGCGCGAGCGCGGGCTCGCACTCCACCGCGAGCTGGACGCGGGTGAGGCTGCCATCGTGAGTGCCGATCGCGTCGAGCTGCGCCGGGTGCTGGCCAACTTGGTCGACAACGCCATCAAATTCACCGATGCCGGCTGGGTGGCGGTGCGCTTGCAGTCGCTGCCGTACGGGAAGGACGGCCGGCCCTGGCTGGCAGTTGAGGTGGCAGACACCGGCCGCGGCATCTCGCCCCAGGAGCAGCAGACGCTGTTCGAGCGCTTTCGCCAGGGGCAGCACGGCCAAGCCGGCAGCGGGCTGGGACTGCACCTGTCCCAGCGCATTGCCCAGCAGCACGGCGGCACGATCACCTTGCGCTCGCAGGTGGGCGAGGGAAGCACCTTTACGCTCAAGCTGCCGGCCCAGCCGCAATCCAACGCGCGTTCCTAATGGCGGCAACAGCGATCCCGGATTGGGTAGCGCAGCAGCGCCAGTTTTTCGCCAGCGGGCAAACGCGGCCGCTGGCGTTCCGTCAGGCCCAGTTGCAACAGCTGCGCCAGGCGATCGCCGCGCGCGAGGCAGCCTTCACCCAGGCGCTGTGGCAGGACTGCCGGCGCCCCCCGCTAGAGACGGTCGCGGGCGAGGTGAGCTACTGCCTGCAAGAGATCGACTGCGCGCGCAAGCACCTGCGGCGCTGGGCCCGCCCGCAGCCGGCGCCCACGCCGCTGCCGCTGCTGCCGGCGCGCTCCTACACCGTCAGCGAGCCACTGGGCGTGGTGGCCATCGTCAGCCCTTGGAACTATCCGGTACAGCTGGCGCTGGTGCCGCTGATCGGCGCGATCGCGGCCGGCAACTGCGCCCTGGTCAAACCCTCTGAGGTGGCTCCCCACGCCGCGCGCGCGGTGAGCGAGCTGATCGCTGCCACCTTCGATCCGGCCTTGGTGCGCGCGGTGGAAGGCGATAAGGAAACGACGCAGCAGCTGCTGGCCCAGCCGCTGGACCACATCTTTTTCACCGGGAGCGCCGCAATCGGGCGGGAGGTGATGCGTGCGGCCGCCGAGCGGCTGATCCCCGTGACCTTGGAGTTGGGGGGCAAAAGCCCCTGCTTGGTTGATCGCCAGATTCGGCTCAACGACGCCGCCCGGCGCATCGCCTGGGGCAAGTTCATCAATGCCGGCCAAACCTGCATTGCGCCCGACTACGTCCTGGCGCACCGGGCCATTGCCAGCGAGCTAATCGCAGCCATGCGGGATTGCCTGCGCACCTTCTACGGCGAAGACCCGGCCCAGAGCCCAGACTACGCGCGCATCATCAACGACCGGCACTTCGAGCGGCTGCGGGCGCTGATCGAGCCGGGCCAGGTCGCGGCGGGCGGCGAAACCGATCCCGACCAGCGCTACATCGCCCCCACCATCCTGGAGGGCGTTAGCTGGGATGACGCCGTCATGCAAGAGGAGATCTTTGGCCCCATTCTGCCGGTGCTGCGCTACGAAACCCTGGATGACGCCCTGGCGGCGATCGCGGCGCGGCCCAAACCGCTGGCGCTCTATGCCTTCTCGCAGGATGCCACCGTCCGGCGCCGCGTGCTGCAAGAAACCGCGGCAGGCAGCACTTGCTTTAACGACACCATCGTGCAGTTTCTGTCGCCGCATTTGCCCTTTGGCGGCGTGGGGGCCAGCGGCATGGGGAGCTATCACGGCCGGGCCAGCTTCGAGACGTTCTCGCACCGCCGCAGCGTGGTCCGCCGGCCGTTGTGGCCGGATATCAAGCTGCGCTATCCGCCCTACCGGGGCAAGCTCGGCGCCTTGCGGTGGCTGCTGCGTTGGGGCAGCTAGCTAGGCGCGTTCGCAAAGTAGGCAGAGCGGCCTACAGTGGGCCGCATGAGCGAATTTGACCTATCCGATGGGAGTGGAACTGCTCCCAGCCACTGATGCCCTAGCCGAATACCGGACGACCGACCCACGACCACCGCCGCATTCTCAATGGCATCTTCTGGATCCTGCGCACTGGGTCACCTTGGCGTGAGCTTCCCTGTTGCTACGGTCCCTGGCCCACAGTCGCCAACCGTTGGGGTCAAGCCGGCATCTGGGAGTCATGGCAACGGAATTGCAGCAACTGGCCCACAATGTCTGTCAAGGCGGAAAGTCCGACGGCAGCATGCGCCAGCCGGCCCGCAGGACGTACAGAATGGCCTCGATCGCGGCTCGCAGGTTGGTTTTGCGAGGCCACCCCAACGCAACGGGGCATCGGCGGCGAAGTAGGCTGCGAGCATCGCCCACTGCGCGTCGCTCAGCCGCGTGGGATAGGCTGGGGTGGTAGCTTCCATGGTTTATCTTCCTTTGGCTTCGGTCGGACAGCCTACGCCATGGAAGCTCCCGGACTTTTAAAACACCCTCTTAAGGTATCTCGGCCCCGTATGGTAACTGTTCACCCTCAGCAGGATAAGGGTGTGGTTTTATATTTCCTGGAGCCGCTTCTTTTGTCGATTCAAATCCTGTATCACTTTTTGACACGGATTGGCGATCAGGTAAACTTGGATCGCCAAGC
>PXQH01000012.1 GCA_003022125.1 Cyanobacteria bacterium QS_8_64_29
GCCACTTAGGTACCGCCCCCGAAGGAGCGGCCCCCGTTCGACTCGCATGTGTTAAGCTCACCGCCAGCGTTCATCCTGAGCCAGGATCAAACTCTCCGTGGTGGAGAGCCGCACCGGCACGCAGCCGATGGGTCCCTGACTCTAATTGTTATCCGAAAAAGCCTTACGGCCTCTCGGGGGCGACGCTTCGGGTTTCCAACGATTGAATTGTCGCGGTTCGGGGCGCTGCGGGGAATGTCCCTCGCGAGCGCATCCTCCAATTTATCTACCCCACCCTCCGCTGTCAACCCTGACCCGCAAAATTGGTGGGGTGACTGCCGGATCGGCTGCTGCAAGCGTCTCGCCCCTCTGTGCGACAATTCCAACCGAAGCCCGACTGGGAAAGCTGCGGTGTCTCTAGACTTCCAGGCTGTCATCGCCCGGCTCGATCGATTCTGGGGCGAGCAGGGATGCACGATCACGCAACCGTACGACACGGAAAAAGGCGCGGGGACCATGAACCCCCACACTTTTTTGCGCGCTATCGGGCCCGAGCCCTGGTCAGTGGCCTACGTCGAGCCTTGCCGCCGTCCCACGGACGGGCGCTACGCCGAGAACCCCAACCGCTTTCAGCACTACTACCAGTACCAAGTCCTGATCAAACCCTCGCCTGCCAACATTCAGGACTTGTTTTTAGAATCGCTGCGAGCGATCGGCATTGGGCCTGAGGACCACGACGTACGTTTTGTCGAAGACGATTGGGAAGCCCCCACGCTCGGCGCCTGGGGCGTAGGCTGGGAAGTTTGGCTCGATGGCATGGAGATCGCGCAGTTCACCTACTTCCAGCAGTGCGGCGGCATTGACTGCCATCCGGTTTCGATCGAGATTACCTACGGCCTCGAGCGGTTGGCCATGTACTTGCAGGGCGTCGATGCCGTTATGGACATTCGCTGGAACGCGGATCTGAGCTACGGCGACATCCACCGGCAAAGCGAGATCGAGCAGTGCCGCTACAACTTTGAGGTCTCCGATCCCAATTTGCTGTTCCAGCTATTCGAGCTCTACGAACGGGAGGCTGAACGCGTCTGCGATGCCGAGCTAGTCCTGCCGGGGCTGGATTACGTTCTCAAGTGCTCCCACACCTTTAACCTGCTTGATGCGCGCGGCGTCATCTCGGTGACCGAGCGGACTCGCTACATCGGCCGCATTCGGGCACTTGCGCGGCGCGTTGCCCGCTGCTACTGGCAGCAGCGCGAGGCTTTAGGGTTTCCGCTGCTGCCGGCCCAGCCAGCCGAGCGCAGCCCAACGAGCAGCGTCGAAGCCTCGGCTGCTGCCCAACCCAGCGGCGCGTAGGCCCATGAGTGCGCTCCTAGAGCCCATTGCCGAAATCCTGCGCGAGCTGCCCATCCCAAGTGCCATCGTCCGTTGGGGCCATCTGGCCCTCATGGCGGTCGTGGCGTTCGTCATGGGGCCAGCCGCAGCACTAGCCGGTTGGCGGGCGCGCCGCGCGGCCTCGGCGGCGGCTAGGATCCAGCATCGCCGGCTGGCGCCCTGGCTGCTACTGTTTTTGGCGGGCGGCTATCTGGGCGGCCTGCTCTCGCTGCGCATGCAGCAGCGTCCCATTCTAGAGAGCCCGCACTTTTGGACGGGCTCGTTGGTACTAGGGCTGCTTGGTGTCAATGCGGCTATTGCCCTGACAGGATTTGCTGGCGATCGCGCCAGCCTGCGCAGCGCGCATGCCCTGCTCGGGAGTGCCGCGCTGGCGGTGCTGCTGCTGCATGCAGCGCTGGGGCTCGATCTAGGGCTGGCGCTCTGATGGGCGATCGCACTGCCCCCTTGCTGGGCTGTGCCTACATCGCCGGACTGCTTCTGGCCGAGGGCGCGATCGCGCCCAGCGACGGAGCCGTTGGCTTGCAGCTAGCGCGCTGGGGAACTGCCGCACTCGCGCTGGGGGCGGCAGCAGCTGTCCTGATTCCGCGCTGGTGGTGGCGCGGCCCCAGCGCGCGCCAATGGTTGGCAATCGGGTTGACAGTGGCGGTCGCTGTTGCCTACTGGGGCGCTCGCCTGCCGCAACCGGGTGAAGCTGATATCAGCCGCTACGTTGGCAGCGCGGCAGCCCAGGCCCCACAGGCACGCACGGCAGCCGTGGAAGGACGCGTCTTGAGCTTGCCCGAGCTAACGCGCGAGGGGCGAGCGCGCCTATGGCTGGCCGCGCAGCGCTTGGATGGCACCCCAGCGACTGGCCAGCTCTACGTAACGGTGCCGGTCTTGCAAGCAACTGGCGTTGCCCCCGGCCAGCATGCTCGCGTGCGCGGCACGCTCTACCATCCGCCCAGCAGCCGCAACCCCGGCGCTTTCGACTTTCAGGCTTATTTGGCCCGCCAAGGGGCTTTTGCCAGTCTCAGCGGCCGGCAGTTGACGCAAACCGCTCCTGAGGCGGACTGGGGCTGGTGGCAGTTGCGCCAACGCATCGTGCGCGCGCAGGTGCGCTGGCTGGGCAGCCCCAACGGTCAGCTGCCGAGCTCGATGGTGTTGGGACGCCGCGCTGTCGATTTGCCCTACAGCGTGCAAGATCGCTTCGTTGAGGCTGGACTGGCTCACGTGCTAGCTGCCTCCGGCTTTCACGTATCGCTGCTGCTGGGTGCCGTGTCGGTCGCTGCGCGCCGGCTCGGCGATTGGGGGCGGTTGGGCGTGGCGCTGGCAGCCCTAGTGGCCTATGCCGGGCTGACTGGCGGTCAACCCGCCACCCTGCGAGCGGCGCTGATGGAGGCTGCCGGCGCGCTTGCCGTGGCTAGCAACCGGCAAGTGGATGCCAAGCGAGCACTGCTGCTGGCCGCAACGCTCCTGCTGGTTTGGGATCCGCTCTGGATTGGGGATTGGGAATTCGGACTGAGCTTTGCCGCCACTTGGGGGCTCATTACAACCGTGCCGGCGCTCTTGCAACGCCTGGATTGGCTGCCGTCACCGCTAGCAACAGCCGTTGCCATTCCGGTGGCTGTCTTTCCCTGGGTTCTGCCGCTCCAGCTGCATTTTTTTGGCGTCATCCCCACCTACAGCATCCTGGCCAATGTCGCCGTGGCGCCGCTGGTGTACTGGTTAGCTTGGGGGGGCATGGCAAGCGCGCTGGGCGCTGCGATCGCCCCGCCGTTGGGAAGCGCCTTGGCCTGGCTGCTAACGCCGGCAGTAACGCTGCTACAAGGCATTGTGGGCGCGATTGCCGGCCTGCCCGGTAGTTCGTGGGTAGTGGGAACCATCGGCGTTGCGACCGTGGTGGCGCTCTACGGCGCGCTCGGGTTGGCTAACGTTCGGGCAGTGAGGCAGCGGTGGCCGTGGCTGGCGCTGGCAGCACTGGCACTACTGGTCCTGCCGTGGGCTTACGAGCGCGCCACCCTAACCCGCGTCACGGTTTTGGCGGCAGGCGACGAGCTGGTTGCGGTGGTCCGCGATCGCGGCACGGTGACGCTGATCAACAGCGGCAGCCCCGAGACCGTGCAGTTTGTGGTGGGGCCGTTTTTGCAGCGCCAGGGCATCGGCCACCTGAATCGGGCAATTGTCCTATCGCGCAGCAGCGATCGCCGCGGCTGGTCGGCGCTGGCCGAGCATGTCTCGTTGGGGACCCTGGCATTCAACCCCGCCCTAGGCGCGCAACACTTGCCGGCTTCCGGCGTGGCGGCGCAGCGCCAGCCGCTGCCGTCCCCATCCCAACGCAGCCCGGGCAACAGCCGGATGGCGCTATCAAGTGCCGAACCGGCTCTGCTGCAGCTGCACCTGCGCGGCCAGGATTGGCTGTGGCTGGAGGGCAAGGGCGATCCGCCACCAGCGGCGGCCGGCCAGCCCCCCATTCTCGTTTGGGCCGGTTCCCCACCCCCCGAGCGCTGGTGGCGCGAGCTAGTGCCCCAAGCCGCGATCGCGGCATCGCGAACGGTCGATGCGCAACTCGAGCAGGACCTGAGCGCCCGCGCTGTTCCCATTCATTGGACAGTGCGGGCGGGCGCCATCCAATGGCGCCCGCGAACGGGGCTGCGCGCTAGCGAGCTAACCGTCGATCCCCAGCGATCGCCCTACTGAGTCCTGGTCAACACCCGCCTGGCTCGGTAGAATGCAGCATTGCAAGTCATGCTTGCTCGGAGAGGTGGCAGAGCGGTCGATTGCGGCGGACTCGAAATCCGCTATACCCGTCCAGGGTATCGGGGGTTCGAATCCCTCCCTCTCCGCTTTCCCAGCGCCAGCGGTGGCAAGCCCGCTCAAGCGTCAGCCGGGACGAAAGCCTTGTTCTGCGCCTGATAGATCCAGGCAATGCCGTCTGGATCGCGCGTTTGGCTCCACTCGGCAAAATCCGGATCGGCCTTACGCTTGCCGACAGTGCTGGCATGAACGTCCAGGCGCCGCGCCAGCTCGGCCTGATTGAAGGTCCAGTCCTTCCCCGAGGGCTGGGTGGCGGCCCCATCGGTCTCGCTGGTGTCGCGCCCGCCATCGGGATTGGGGGCGGTGTTGAGGGCAGCTAGCAGGGCCGCATGCCGATCACCGCTCGAGGGGGCTGCCTCCGGTGGGGCATCTGCCTCAGGGGCGGCAGGCGTTGGCTCCTGGGTGGCGGACTCAGCACTCGCTTGAGGGTGGCGGCTGCCTTGGGCCAGTTCGGGGGCGGATGCGGCTACCTCATCGGCGGCGCTCTCGGGCTCGCTATCCGCAAACAGCGACCCCAGGGCGCTGGCGGTCAAAAAGTAATAGAACGTCCCAGCTTCGCTCGCCTGGCGCTGGGCGCCGTATTCTTCGGCTCGGCGCGCCAAAAAACGCCGGGCTGCCTCGCCGGTCAGGTTGGCCCGTAGGGCCAAATCGAGCGGGGCAATTCGGCCGTGGTTCTCGCGCAGCAACTGCTCAAAAAACGGCTGGACTTGCTGGCTCCACCGCTTCCAGCGATAGTGTTGCCACACGCGCGACACCAGTCCTACCCCCAATGCCGGGAGCAGTAGCGGCCAAGCCGTTAGGACGATCCCCAGCCCCAGAGCGACTGGCAAGATTGCAACGAGTGCCCCTTTCGCCGCCCTATCCAGTTGCGTTTCGGTCATTGGCCCGGCTGCAGTCCGCCAGTTGCCGCAATCTTATAACGCTTTTAGCGGCCTATCGCAAGCGGGACAGCGCCTCAGGCTGCCTCGCGCTGCGGTGCCAGCCCCAGCCGCTCGAACATGACCTCGCGGGCGCGCACGGCCAGAGCGTCGTCCAGCGCCGGTAGCGGGACAGCCTCCCCGTACTTCTGCTGCCAAGCTGTCTGCATGAGCCAGTCCGCCAGGAACGGGTTTTTGGGTAGCAGCGGCCCGTGGGAGTAGGTCGCGATCGCGTTGTGGCGGATGGCCCCTTCCGTGCCGTCCCGGCCGTTATTGCCGTAGCCGTACCGGACTCGCCCCAGCGGCGTTGCCATTGCCAGCTGCGTCCGCCCGCCGTGGTTCTCAAAGCCGATGGCGATAGGCGGTGCCCCCCAAAGCGCGCGCAACTGGGATGCCAGGGGCTCTGCGGTGATTTCAAAGGCCAAGTTGCCAATGCAGCGCGGCGCCCCCTCTCCGGGATGGTGGCTGCTAAAGTCAAACAGGCCCAGGCCGGGGATGCACTCGCCCAAAGCGGGCTCGTAATAGTGCCCCAGCAACTGCGGAGCACCGCAGGTGAACGCCCCGGGCATGCCCGCTTCCAATCCCTGGCGCAGGGCGTCTGCCTTGGCCCCCTGCAGATCGCGCATGACAATCGCTTGCTGGCGATCTTGGGCGCCCCCGCCAACGACCAGATCGACGCTGCCAAAGCGCTCGCTCGGGGCATCGCGATCCAGCGGGACCACCTCGACCGGGATCTGGCGCCACTGGCAGCGCCGCTGCAGGCAAATGACGTTGCCGCGATCGCCGTAGGTGCTCATCAGGGTGGGATAGAGCCACCCAATGCGCAGCAAGCCGGCATCCGAGCTCATGACAGCCCCTATTGTCGCGATTGGCGCTTGGCCGGTTTGCCCTTTTTACCGCCTTGCGCGGGTGGGTGAACCTCGCGCCCGTCTAGCAGGACCAGCTGACGCCCCTCGCGGCCCGCTTCCACCTCCCAAAAGGCCCCGGCCCGGGGGCGGGGCAAATGGCCCCGAACGACAATAAAAAAGGGTTTGAACTGCCGGATGGGATCGCGATTGGGGCGCACGTAGATTCCAAAGGTGCCTTCCTGCGCGTTCCACCACTGCAGTCGGCCGCGGATGGAGAAGCGATCGCCGGGCAGCACGGACGGCAACACCAAATTCCCCTCACGATCGCGGTAGGGCCCTTTGAGCTGAAACCTAAGTCCAGTTTCGTCGTTGGTCGTTTTGACCCAGACGTTCCACAGCCGCTCCTGAGCGTCTTTGGGGGCCTTCCACGGGCCTTTTACGGTTGCCGGAAATTCGGCGTCGGGGGTCACTAGGGTCCCCTTGCGGCGCTCTTTATCGGCGGGGGCGAAGTAGCCGCGCACGATCCCGGTCGCCCGGTAGTGGTTGCTCCGTTGCGGGGCCTGAATGGTGGGGTCCGTTGCGGGGCTCGTGCTCATGGGGTAATACCAATTCTCGTGGCTTGTGCACTAAATTTCGACCTACAAAACTCGCTCAATATGGGAGTCATATTCTTTGGAAAGCGTGCATCCACTGCTCAAATTGGTATAAGGAGCGTATGTGCCCTTAGTGTACCGAGCGGTAAGCTTTAAAGGATCTGGCGCCCGGTCAGCACCTGGCGGACCTCGAGCATGGCCGAGTAAGTAGGGACGATGTGGAGGGTGCGCTCGCGGGGTGTCTGCGCCAGCGCTGTCGCGATCGCGGCTCGCAGGTCGGGCTCGACCAGCAACTGCGCGCCCTCACTCAGGGCCTCTCGCCCGTAGGCCAACCGCAGCGCCATATCGTAGGCGCGATCGCCGCTAACCACCAGTACGCCGGCTGCTGCAACGAGCTTATCGGCATCTACGTCCCAGATCCAGGAGACATCGGTGCCATCGGGGGTGCGGTCGTTGAGTACCAGCAGCGTCGTTTCGGTCTCGCCGGCTGCCTGGCGCTCGAGGATGGCCCGAATGGTTTCGTTGGCTCCAACGGGGTTTTTGGACAGCAGGATCCGCACCTGCTTGCCCTCAACTTGGAGTTCCTCGGCACGGCCGAAGGCGGCGCGGAACTGGCGGACGACCTCGAAGATGCGATCTTGCGGGATGCCCATGGCCCGGGCAACGGTCCCGGCAGCCAAGGTGTTGTACTTGTTGTAAACGCCAATGAGGATTTGGGGCCACTCGCGGCTATCGAGCGCTGGCTCGCTGCGGGCGAAATGGCAGCTGGGACAGTAAAAGTCGCCCAAATGCGAGATGTAGACCCCTCGGTAGGCGAGCGAGGTGCCGCAGCGCGGGCAGTCGATGGCATCCACGGCATGGGGCATCTGCTCCAGATACAGCTGGGGCTCGCTCAGGCCAAAAAACTGCACGGCCTGCGGGAACTGCTGGCCCAGCTGGCAGAGCGTGGGGTCATCGGCATTGAGCACGACCGTTGTTGGGGGCGAGAGTGCGGCGAGCGCCCGCTGCCAGCGTTGGGCGATCGCATCCACCTCGCCGTAGCGATCAAGCTGGTCGCGGAACAAGTTCAGGCCCAATACGAACCGCGGCGCAACTGAGTCCAGCACGCGCGGTAGGGCGTTTTCGTCCACCTCCAGAATGGCGCAGTCGGCCTGGAGCCGCCCGGTCAGGGTTACCTGGGCCAGCAAGGCAGCCGTTAGGCCGTTGGGCAGGTTGGCGCCGGAGGCATTGTGGGCGACCCGCTGCCCTTGGGCTTCCAGGATCCGGCGCAGCAGCAGGGCGGTGGTGGTTTTGCCATTGGTCCCGACAACCAAAACGGCGCCCTGCGGCAGCCGCTCGCCGAGCCGGGCCAGAACGTGGGGCTGGAGGCGCTGGGCAATCTCGCCCGGCAGCACGCTGGCAGCCCCCAGGCGCAACTGGCGCACCGCCAGCGCGCTTGCTTTGGCAACGCCGGCCGTTAGGGCCAAGCGCAAGCGGGCTGCGATCGCAGCTGGGTGGGGCATGGGAGGCGCATCAACCATCGACCGCCATCCTAGGCGATCAGCAGGCGCTGCGGTTGGGGCCGCAGGCCTGCCAGGATTGTCGGGCAGGTCACTCGATAGGTTGAAGCCATGGCGGCAAAGCAGTTGCGAGCGCGCCCAGGCGCGCGTTGGTGGGCATTAATGCTGGCAGTCACGTTGGCCGGGCTGCTGGTCGCGGCACCGCCAGTGCTGGCCAACATCGACGACGACGGCTACGACGGCAACATTTTTGCCCTCTACGGTGGCAACGGGTCGCTCGTGCCCCCGAAAGTCACGCTGCCGGAGGCGATCGAGCGGGACACCCCCACCCTACTGGTTTACTACCTCAATGACAGCCGCGACTGCAAGCAGTACTCGCAAGTGGTCTCGCGCCTGCAGCGGTATTACGGGCGAGCAGCTTACTTCATTCCCATCAACGTGGACTCGATTCCGCCGCAGGCCGAGTACACGCTTCAAGATCCCGGGTACTACTACCGCGGCCGCGTCCCGCAAACGGTCCTGCTCGATGGCGACAACCAAATTGCCTTCGATCGCCAGGGCCAAGTCCCGTTTGAGGTTGCCGATGCCGCCTTTCGCGAGGTCTTCGATCTGCTGCCGCGCGAGGAGTCGCTGGAGCGCAAGCCGCGCTCGAGTGCTGAAGCTGGCTCTAGTAACTCCTAGCCGCCGGTTGGCGAGGCGGCGCAATGGCCTCAAATAGGGCGGCGTAGTCGCTCTCGGCCCAACCGGCATCCCGTGCTTGGCGCAGGAGCTCGCGCACGCCGGCCAAGCCATTGGTATCGAGACCGGCGGCACTGGCTTGGGCCAGGACCAAATCGGCGTCTTTGAGCAAGTGCTGGATGGGGAAATTGGGGCGGGCGTAGTCGCGCTGGCGCATCCGGTCGAGCTTTTTATCAAAGGTGGGAGCGTAGAGCGCGCTTTGGCGCAGGATGGCCATAAACTGCTCGGTATCGACGCCCTGATGCTGCAGTATGCCCAGGCTGAGGCCGAAGGCGCTGGAGAGCGAGGCGATGAGCTGGTTGAGCGCCAGTTTGGTGGCGGCAGCCGCCCCCACCGGTCCCAAGTGCGTAGGCTCGGGGCCAAAGTTGCTCAGTAGCGCGCGCCAGCGCTCGAACTGCTCGGGCGAAGCGCCCACCATGACTTGCAGCTGGCCGCTTTGGGCTTGCGGGACGCTCCCCAGCAGCGGTGCTTCCAGGTACTCGCCGCCGGCAGCGACCACCGCTTGCTGGATGGCTCGGCTTTGCTCGGGCGCGATCGTCCCCATTTGGATGACGCTGCGCCCGCTTAACTCAGCGCGCACCTCAGGGGCCAGCAGAACGCGTTCAATGGCGGTCGCATCGGCCAGCATCAGGATGAGGCAGTCCGCCGCTCGGACGGCGTCGGTGGGGCTCGCCGTTGTCTCAGCCCCCGCTTCGCGCAGCGGCGCCAGTTTCTCGGGGGTGCGGTTGTAAGCCACCACAGGATACTGGGCCCCTAGCAGCCGCTGACCCATGGGCTGTCCCATCAGGCCTGTGCCCAAAACGCCAACTTTCATGGCAACCTCTCGCGTGCGTCTGGCGGTTCGCCTGCGATGGTGACATCCGCCCGCTGCTGCGCTCGGTCCTTCGTCACTGGCGCGGCGCTGGCCGATAATGGGGCCAACTGGCTTCCCGAGCTGCCATGAGCGATACCGTTATTGAGTTTCGCAACCTGCAGGTCCGGTTTGAAACGGACGCAGGGACGGTTACCGCCGCAGACGGCATTGACTTGACGCTCGAGCGCGGTCAGACCCTGGGCTTGGTAGGCGAGTCGGGTTCGGGCAAATCGGTCACTTCATTGGCGATCGCGGGCTTGCTCGATCGCCCGGGCCGGGTTGCTGCCGGCGAGATTTGGTTCCGGTCCACCCCCGAGAGCGAGCCAGTGGATCTGCTCCGACTGGGCGAGGAACGGCGGCGGCGGTACCGCGGCAGCCGCATCGGCACCATCTTTCAGGATCCCATGAGCGCGCTCAACCCGGTCTTGACCGTTGGGGTCCAGCTGGTCGAGGCCATCCGCCAGCACCGTTCCGTTTCTAAGGCCGAAGCCCGGCGGCAGGCCATGCGCGACCTCCAAGAGGTGCAGCTATTGCCCAGCGACGCGCAGCTGCGCGAGCGCTACATCGCCGAGTGGGGCCAGCCCGCCGACGAGCGGGCCCTGGATCGCTACTGCAACCAGCAAAAGCGCGCCATGCTGGCGCGCTACCCCCACCAACTCTCGGGCGGGCAGCTGCAGCGGGTCACCATCGCCATGGCCATTGCCTGCAATCCCAGCTTGCTGATCGCCGACGAGCCCACTACAGCCCTCGATGTCACCGTGGAGGACAGCATCCTGAAACTGCTGCGGCAGCTGTGCCAGCAGCGCGGGATGTCGATGATTTTCATCACCCACGACCTGCGCGCGATCGCCGAGGTGGCCGATACCGTGGCCGTTATGTATCGCGGCGTGATCGTGGAGTCGGGCGCGCTCGAGCGCATCTTTACCCACCCCTCGCATCCCTACACGCAGGGGCTGTTGGCCTGCATCCCGCGCCTGGAGCGGCAAGTGCAGTACTTGCCCACCATTGCGGATTTCATGCGCCCGGAGCGCGACGCCACCCCTGGCGCTGCAGCGCCGGCACCCCCCTCGGGCGAGGCCGCGACTGCCGCCGATGGCGACAGGGCCGCGAGCGCGGGGCCGCTACTATCGGTGCAGGCGTTGCAAGTGGGTTTTGCCCAGCGCGGCATCTGGGGCGCGACCCAGCGGTACTTCATGGCCGTCCAAGGCGTCTCGTTTTCGGTCCAGGCGGGCGAGACCCTGGGCCTGGTGGGCGAGTCGGGTTGCGGCAAGTCCACGCTCGCGCGCACCATCTTGCGCCTGATTGAGCCGCTCCACGGCCGGATCGCATTTGAGGGGCAAGACATTACCCGCCTGCGGGGGCGACGGCTGCAGCGACTGCGCCGCCGCATGCAGATCGTGTTCCAGAATCCTTACAGCTCGCTCAACCCGCGCTTGCCCATCGGCAAAGCGATCGCCGAGCCACTGGCGATCCACGGCAGCGAGCGCACGCCCCACCAGCGCCGCACACGCGTTGCCCGACTGCTAGAGCGGGTGGATCTGAGCCCGAGCTGGATGGACCGCTACCCGCACGAGTTCTCCGGCGGTCAGCGCCAGCGCATTTGCATTGCGCGGGCGCTGGCCCTCAACCCCAGCTTGATTGTCTGCGATGAAGCTGTCTCGGCGCTCGATGTCTCGGTGCAGGCACAGGTGCTGAACTTGCTCAAAACCCTGCAAGCCGATCTGGGGCTAACCTACATTTTCATCTCGCACGACCTCAGCGTGGTCAAGTTCCTCAGCGATCGCATCATGGTCATGAACCAGGGCCAGATTGCCGAGATTGGCCCGGCCGAGCAGGTGTATCGCCAGCCAAGTTCCGACTACACGCGCCGCCTGATTGATGCCATTCCGCGCGGGCGGGGTCAGCTGGTCGAGAGTGCCGCCACCCCCGATGGTTAGCGGCCGCGCAGGGTCTGCCAGGCGAATTGGGGCAGCGTCAGCATGCGGCGCCAACGCCGCGGTTCCTGGTAGAAGCGGTAGAGCCACTCCAGGTGGTGCTTGCGAAACCAAGCTGGCGCGCGCGCTTTAGTGCCAGCCCAAACATCGAAACTGCCGCCCACGCCTATCCAGACCGCGTTCGGGCAAAGCGCGCGGTTGCGGGCGATCCATTGCTCCTGGCGTGGCGAGCCCAGCCCCACCAGAATCAGCTGGGGTTGCCGGGCTTGGAGCCGCTCGCAAAACGCCCGCTCGGCTTGGGCAGATAGGTAGCCGTGGGCGGTCAGGACCGAGAGACTGGGGAGCTGTCGTTGCCAGGCCCGAGCGGCCCCATCGACCACGCCCGGCGCGCCCCCATAGCAAGCGACTTCCCCCTGGCGCTCTTCCACACTTGCCAGCAACTCGGCCGCTAGCTCGATCCCCGGGCAGCGGTGCTGCCGCTGGTGGTGCCAGCGCAGATAGCCCACCAACCCCGAACCGTCCGGCACGACCAAATCGGCTTGCTGGATGGCCTGCCGCAGCTGCGCATCGTGCTGGCTCTGAACTGCCATCTCGGCGTTGAGGGTTACCACGTGCGCGCCTCGGCCTTGCTCGATGCGCGATCGCAGCCAACTGGCATAGTCCGAGCACAAATGCACGGGCAGTCCCAAAACAGCGGTGGGCTCGGGGGTAGGTGGCATAACCGTTTGCGTGTCCCCTGTTGAGTCTGCCACGGCCGGCCGCAGCTGGCAGGCTCGCGATCGCCCAACGCGTGCCGAACGACCATTACAATGCGGGCGTCCCAGCCGCGCGCGGCCAGTTGGGCCATGAGCACTAACGCCGACCGACCCCTGGATGCGATGCCGCTGCGCGAGCTGCGCGAGCTGGCCCGCGAGCGCAGGATCTTCCGCTATGCTCGCATGCGCAAGGCGCAGCTGCGAGCCGCACTGCGCGAGCTGGCAGAGGAAGAAGCACACCCGAGTGCGGCCACCCCACCCCCCGATGCCGAAACGGTTGCTGCCCTCGATGCAGTCGTGCCCGAGCTACCAACAGCCTACGGTCAGGATCGGATCGGCTTGTTGCCCTACGACCCGGGGCAAGTTTATGCCTACTGGGAGCTGAGCGAGGCGCGCAAGGCGCGCGCGCGCCAAGCCCCAGCAACGTGCGCGAGTATCCTGGCGATGAAGCGGCCGGCGCGCAGTATCTGGCTGTCCCGCTCGGCGATCGCGACTATGCCGTGGAGCTGGGCTACCGTTGCAGCGACGACCGCTGGTTGCCCCTGACGCGATCGGCGCCGGTGCGCGTGCCGCCGGCTGCCCCTAGCACCTGGGGAACGGCCGAGTGCGCCATGACCCTCGATTGGACCCAACCGCCAAGCGGCGACGTTCCACTGGCAGCGCTCGCCGCGCCCCAGTCCAGCCAAGCGGCTGAGGCCACCCCTGCCAGCGTCCTGGCTACCAGCCCCCAAGCCCCCCAAGACCCAGCCCATCGTCCCCAGACCATCGGGCTCAGCTCGCCTGGCGGCGAGGGCTTCTGAGCGGGCATCCGTTAAGTCCATGGATATTGTCGAGACGCTCAAAGCCGATTACCAGCGCTTCCCGCAGGACCCGACTTACAGCATCTACGCCAGCGACGTTTACTTTTGGGACCCGCTCAACGAATTCTGCGGGCTGGCGCGCTACCGGCAAATGCTGGGCTTCATCCAGCGCTGGTTCCGCGATGTCGAGATGGAGCTGCACGCCATCCGGCGCCGCGGCAACACCATTGAAACCGAGTGGACGCTGAACTGGACGACGCCGCTGCCCTGGCGCCCCCGCATTGCCATCCCCGGCTGGAGCGAGCTGCAGCTCAACGACGCCGGCCTAATTGCCTCGCACGTCGATCGCTGGCACTGCTCGCGCCTGAACGTGCTCAAGCAGCACTTGGTACCGGGCGCGCGCCACAATCAGAAGTAGTGTCAATTTTTGTTGAGCGGAGGCGACCGTGCGCATCATTCTGATGACCGGCAAGGGTGGGGTGGGTAAAACCTCCATTGCCGCCGCCACCGGCTTGCAGTGCGCCCAGCTCGGCTACAAAACCCTCGTGCTGAGCACAGACCCGGCCCATTCGCTCGCCGACAGCTTCGATTGCGAGATGAGCCACGAGCCCCAGCCGGTGCGCGACAACCTTTGGGGAGCCGAGCTGGATGCGCTAGTCGAGCTGGAGAGCAACTGGGGCGCGGTCAAGCGCTACATCAGCGAGGTGTTGCAAGCCCGCGGCCTGGAAGGCGTCCAGGCCGAAGAGCTGGCGATCCTGCCCGGTATGGACGAAATATTCGGCCTGGTGCGCCTCAAGCGCCACTATGACGAGGGCGATTTTGACGTGGTCATTGTGGACTCGGCCCCGACGGGGACCTCGCTGCGCTTGCTGAGCATTCCCGAGGTGGGGGGCTGGTACATGCGGCGGTTCTACAAGCCGCTGCAGGGCCTCTCGGCAGCGTTGCGGCCGGTGGTCGAGCCCATCTTTAAGCCCATCGCCGGCTTCTCGCTGCCCAACCAGGAGGTCATGAATGCCCCCTACGAGTTCTACGAGGAAATTGCCGCCCTACAGCAAGTGCTGACCGACAACCAGCAAACCACCGTGCGCTTGGTGGCCAACCCCGAAAAGATGGTCATCAAAGAATCGCTGCGCGCGCATGCCTACCTGAGCCTGTACGATGTCGCCACCGATTTGGTCGTGGCCAACCGCATCATCCCCGAGGGGGTTAGCGATCCGTTCTTGCAGCAGTGGCGGCAGAGCCAGCAGGCGCACCGCCAGGCCATCCACGAAAACTTCCAACCGCTGCCGGTCAAGGAAGTGCCGCTCTACTCGCAGGAGCTGTGCGGGATCCCGGCCCTGGAGCAGCTCCAAGCCACGCTCTACGGCAGCGAAGATCCCACCCAGGTCTACTACCAAGAAGAGACCATGCGCGTCATCCAGCACGGCAGCGAGTACAGCCTAGAGCTCTACCTGCCCGGCATTGCCAAAGACAAAGTCGATCTCAACAAAACCGGCGACGAGCTCAACATCCGCATTGGCAACCACCGGCGCAACTTGGTCCTGCCGCAATCGCTGGCGGCCCTGCAGCCATCGGGCGCACGCATGGAGCAGGATTATCTCAAAATCCGCTTTGCCGGCGCCGCGCAAGCTTAACGCCGCAACGCCATGACCGATACTGCTACGCAAGCGAACCAGAC
Organism: Cyanobacteria bacterium QS_8_64_29; assembly: GCA_003022125.1. NCBI lineage: Bacteria > Bacillati > Cyanobacteriota > Cyanobacteria bacterium QS_8_64_29. The sequence goes on from PXQH01000012.1 coordinate 14,780, forward strand.
GCCGCCTTTGCCGCCCGGCCGCATGGGGCTCCCCGGACTCGGCGAGACCTGGCAGTTCCTGCGCGACGGGCAGTTCATCGACAAGCGCTACCGGCGCTACGGACCCATTTTCAAAACGCACCTGTTCGGCGATCCCACGATCATCGTTTGCGATTCCGAGTCCGCGCGCTTTGTGACCCAAAACGAAAATCGCTACTTCCAGTTCAAGTTTCCGGCCAGCACCAACCGGTTGCTGGGGCCGGGATCGCTATCCAACCAGGCTGGTCGGGAGCACAAAAAGCGCCGCCAGGTGGTGGGCAAAGCCTTTCAATCGCGGGCGCTGGCCGGCTACGCCGAGACCATGACAACCCTGGCTCGGCGCTACCTCCAGCACTGGGAGCGGCAAGGCGAGCTCACCTGGTACCCGCAACTGCGGGACTACACCTTTGATGTGGCCTGCAAGCTGCTAGTGGGCCTTGAGGAGGGCTCGCAAACCGAGCTGCGCCGCCTGTTCGAGCGCTGGTCCCAGGGCCTGTTCTCGATTCCGGTGGCCCTGCCCGGAACGACCTTCGGCCGCGCCATGCACTGCCGCCAGCGCATTCTGGAGCAGCTGGAGGCGATCGCGCGACAACGCCAGCAGGCCCCCGATCCGGGCCAAGACGCGCTCGGGGTGATGCTGCAGGCCCAGGACGAGGACGGCAACCGCCTCAGCGTGGCGGAGCTCAAAGACCAGCTCCTGCTGCTGCTGTTTGCTGGGCACGAGACGCTGACTTCCTCGCTGACCTCCTTTTGCTTGCTGGTAGGGCAGCATCCGGCAGTCAAAGCCCGGCTCCGCGCGGAGCTCGAGCGGCTGTCGCCAGACGAGGTGCCCAGGCCGGAGCGGCTGCAGCAGCTGAGCTACCTCGAGCAGGTGGTGCAGGAGGTCCTGCGCCACGTCCCCCCTGTTGCCGGTAGCTTTCGCCAGGTCACCCAAAGCTGCCAGTGGCAGGGCTATCGCATCCCGCAGGGGTGGAAGGTGCTGTATCAAATCGCCCAGATTCAGCGCGACAGCACGCACTATCCCTCCCCCCATCATTTCGACCCCGAAAATTTCAACCCGGATCGCGAGCCCCATCCCAGCAAAACCTTTGGCTACCTGCCCTTTGGCGGCGGGCTGCGCGAGTGCTTGGGCAAAGAATTCGCCCGCCTCGAGATTAAAGTCCTGGCCGCCGAGCTGCTGCGGCACTACGACTGGGAGCTGTTACCCGAGCAGGATCTGCGCTGGGAAACCGTTCCCGACCCGCGCCCGCGGGATGGCCTGCGCGTCCGGCTGCAGCGGCTGACCTCGCAAGCGTAAGGCTGGCCAGCCATCATGCGCCCAGCGGCTTGAGCATGACGACACCCAGCGGCGGCAGCGTCAGCTCGAGCGTGTAGGGCCAGCCGCCGCACGCGTGCGGCTGGGCCCAGCAGCCGCCCAAGTTGCCCCAACCGCTGCCGCCGTAGTCCACGGCATCGGTATCGAGCAGCTCGCGGTAGTAACCTGGCTGGGGAACCCCAATGGCATAGCGCGGCTGCGGTTGCAGGCTGAGGTTGCAAGCTACCACCAGGCGATCGCTGCCGGTGCGGGCGTGGCGCAGGAAGGCCACGACGCTGTTGGCAGCATCCTGGCAAGCGAGCCACTCGAATCCCGCCGAGTGGCAGTCCTGGCTGTGGAGAGCGGGCTCGTTCCTGTAGAGCGCGTTGAGATCGCGCACGCACTGGCGCAGTTGCACGTGCCGTGCATCCTGCAGCAGCTCCCAATCCAGCTCGGCCCAAGCGTTCCACTCGCTGCGCTGGCCGAACTCCATGCCCATAAACAGCATCTTTTTGC